>JAAZOP010000095.1 GCA_012797735.1 Myxococcales bacterium | reverse complement strand
GACGAGAATCCGGCGCCGCCGGCCGGCCCGCCGGGGGAGGACGCCCGGGCGCCGGACGCGGCGAGGACGGCGGAGGACGTCCCCGCCGCGGCGGCGGAGGAACCCGCGACGGACGAACCGCCTCCGGCCGAGGAGTGGCCGCCGCCGGCCGGGCCGTCGTACGAGACGGTGGTGACGGCGACGCGCTACGACACGGCGGCCGGCAACGTGCCGGAGACGGTGACGATCGTCGGGCGCCGGGAGGCGGCGGCGCGCAGCGCGGTGCACGGCGACGACCTGCTGCGCGGCGCGGCGGCGGTCACCGTCCGGCGCCCGCAGGGTCCGGCCAACCCGTTCCCGCAGGTGCTGCAGATGCGCGGCGTGAGCGGCATCTCCCGCGTGCTGGTGCTGATCGACGACCAGCCGATCAACGACGCGCTCACCGGCTCCCCGAACCTGGGCCTGCTGCCCACCGAACGGATCCGGCGCATCGAGATCGTCCGCGGTCCGTACTCGGCGCTGTGGGGTTCGCAGGCGATGGCCGGCCTGGTCCACGTCGTGACGCTGCCCGGCGGCGAGGACCCCGGTCTGACGCTCTCGGCCGCGGCGGGCCCCGACGACACCGTGCGCATCTCCGGGTCCGCGGCGGGCGCCGTGTCGTGGTTCGAGGCGGCCGGGACCTACGACTTGCGCACCACCGGCAACTACTTGGCGCTCGACGGCGAGCCGAACCTCGACTACCGCCATCATCGCCTCAACTACCGCCTCGACGCCGGGCGCGGCGGCGAGCTGTCGGGCACGTTGGCCGGCGGGCTGTTCTTCTCGAACATGGGTTTCAACCAGTACGTCGACCTGCGCCGCATCCCGTACCTCGGGTTCTACCTGCGCAACGAGGGCCGCAACGAGAAGGACGACGTGTACCAGCGGCTCAGCGGCCGCTGGCGGCCGCTCCCGGAACTCGAGTTCCGCGCGGCGGCCGGGGTGTCGTACCAGTGGGCGCGGTTCCATCTCGTCCCCGTGGTGCTCGAGGGGACGCTGCCGCCGTACACGCCGGAGCGGAACACGTACGAGGCGACGGCGTGGCGGCTCGAGGGGTCCGGTCGCTGGGCGTTCGCCGACTGGGGCGCGCTCGTCCTGGGGCTCGACCAGGTCTGGGACCTCGGCCGCTGGGACAACCAGGTCCTGGAGGACGGGACCCTGGTGTTCGGCATGAAGTCCCAGGTCTCGACCACCGCGGCCTACGGACAACTCGAGTTCGACCCGTGGGACGAGCGGCTGAAGGTGATCGCCGGCGTCCGGATGGACCACCACTCGACGTTCGGCTTCGCCGTCTCCCCGAAGGGCGGCGTGTCGTTCGAGCCGGTCGCCGGGACGGTGCTGCGCGCCAGCGGCGGCCGGGCGTTCCGCTCCCCGAGCCTGATGGAGCTCTACTCGCCGCCGTGGGTCCGCATCCCGCCGTACCCCTCGGTCGGCAACCCCGACCTCGAGCCGGAGACGCTGTGGTCGGTCGATGCCGGCGTGGAACAGCGGATCGGCGCGGCGGTTCGGGCGCGCGTGGCCGGTTTCTACATCGAGGGGCAGAACCCGATCCAGTACCGCCTGGACCTGGCGAGCGGGATGGAGCCGTGGGTCAACGCCGAGGACTACCGCTCGACCGGCCTGGAGCTGGAGATCGCGCTGGGCCCACCCGGGCCGTTCGACGCCCGGCTGACCTACGCCTTCACGCACACCGAGGACCTCGGCACGGGGCTCTCGCTGGACTACGTCCCGGAACACACGGTGGGACTGCTGCTGATGTTCCGCGTGCCGATCGAACGCTGGTCGCTCGAGGGGGCGTTCGACCTGCAGGTCCTGGGCCCGCGCCCGCACACCAACCCGCGCAACCTCGCGGACCGGACGATGCTGCCGGCGCACGCGGTGGGGCAGCTGCTGCTGCGGGCGCGCCGCGGCCCGTGGTCGCTGTTCGCGGAGTTCCGGAACCTGTGGGACGCCGAGTACGTCGAGACCAAGGACAACCCCGCGCCGCGCTTCCAGTTCCTGCTGGGCACGCGGTTCGAGCTGGCCGGCTGGGACCCGGACGAATCCGGGAGCTGAACGGGGCGGACCCCGGCTACCGGCTGACGCGGCCGAAGGCGATCGTCGTCGGCACGAAGGTTTCCGGCGGCTGGCCGGCGCCGTACCAGCCGTAGGCGATCGGGGCGCCGGCCTCGTCGAAGAGGAAGGCCATCGTGGCGGTGCCGAAGCCGCCCTCCCCGTCCGGCGGCCGGCTGTCGTGCTCGTGCAGCATCTTCGTCGCATCGGCGACCCGCATCACCCAGACGTCCGGGTGCTCGGCGTGCGGCTGCGGCGTGGACAGGACGAAGCCGACGTGGCCCGTGTTGGGCCGCTCGGCCCAGAACGCGGGCTTGCGCCAGGCGAACAGGTCCCCCGGGGCGATCGCTTCGGGGCCGGTCAGCCGCAACCACCCGCGTCGGGGCGCGTCGGTCGGACTGGCGGCGATCCGGTCGTAGAAGTCGCGCGCCAGCGGCTGGTCGTCGGGCAGCGCCGCCCGCGCCGCCGGCGCCGCGCGCTCGAGCACCCAGGCCGCCATCCCCGAGCAGTCCCAGCGGTACTTGCCGGCGCTCTCCCGGACGACGGTGCGGTGCTGGTAGCGCGTCTCCACCAGGTTCGCCTCGATGCGGCGCAGGATCTCGACGATCTTCCGCGCCGCCTCGGTCTGCGGCTCGCGCTCCGGCACCGGGTCGTGCCACGGAGCGGCCTCCACGGGTGCGGGCGGCGCCTCCGCCGCCGGCCCCGCCGCGGACGGCGGATCGGCGACCGGCGACGCCGCGACCGGGGGAGACGTCGCGAGCCCCTCCACCGGGGCGTCCTCGGCCGCGGCGGCGACCG
>JAAZOP010000001.1 GCA_012797735.1 Myxococcales bacterium | reverse complement strand
GGCCGCGAAGCCCGCGCGCGCCGCCGCCAGGCGCCGCCAGGCTGCGCGGATCGCTCCGGGCCGGCCCGACTCCGCCGCCATCAGAACAGCGCTCCCAGCACGCCGCCGAACACCGCCAGCATCTCGTCGAGCAGCCCGTCCGCCGCGTCCGGGTCACGGGCGCGCCAGCCGTTGTCGAGCAGGTCCTCGTCGAGCAGCGCGCGGTGGTCGGGATCGAGCACGATCGCCTCGGGCGGCCGGTCGGACTGCACGGCGAACCGCCGCGCCCGCCCGCGGCCGTCCCACACTCCGCGCCGCGCCGCGCCCGGGAAACGGACCTCCACCTCCACCGGCATCTCCACCGGAGCGCCGCGGCGCACGACGACGAAGCTCGTCACCCACCGATCGCCCGGCCCGGTGCGCGGCGCGAGCAGCCCCGCGTCGCCGGTCACCCGACGCACCTCGATGTCCTCGAGCCGCAGGTCGAAGCCGCGCCGGGCGCGCAACGCCACGCGCAGCACGCGCTCCACGGCGTCGCCGCATTCCGCCTCCAACGCCGCGTACAGGTCGGCGGCCGTCGCACGGGCGAACCGATGCCGCGCCGCATAGCGCGCCAGCCCCCGCAACACCCGCTCCCGCCCCACCGCCGCCGCCAGCGCCTCCAGCGCCAGCGACCCGCGACAGTAGACCGCGGTGGCGTAGGCGTCGAACGACGGATACTCGTCCGCCGCCAGCACGACGGGCTGCCCCGGGTCGCCCAGCCGCCAACAGGCCCGCCGCGAGGCGAAGTAGGAGATTCCGAGCGGCCCGATCGAGGCGATGGACCGGTCGGGGCCGAAGATTCCGTCGAGCGCCGCGCCGGTGACCCACGTCGCCACCGCCTCGTCCAGCCACGGCTCCCGCACCTCGTCGGTCGCCACCGCCGCGTAGAACCACTGGTGCGCCAACTCGTGGACCGCCACCTCCGCCTCGTCCCGGTAGCCGGGCAACTCCGACGACGACGCCGTCGTGATCAGCGACGGATACTCCATCCCCCCCGCCCCCTCCGCCCCCGCCGGCGGCAGCACCACCGTCAGGAACGGGTAGGGGAGGTCGCCCAGCCACCCCCGCAGCAGCGGCAACGCCGCCGCCAGCGCCCCCCGCTGGCGCTCCAACGAGAACTCCGCGCCGGCCGGGTACAACCAGCGCACCTCGATCCCGTCCATCTCCTCCCGCCGCTCCACGAACCGGTCCCAGGCCGCCCAGGCGAAATCCACCGCGCGCCGGATCGCGAACCGGTGCCGCACCGCGCCCGCCGGAACCACCCCCGCCTCCGGCGCAACCTCCCGCCCCGTCGCCCCCACGGTCCAGCCGACCGGCACATCGATCGTCACGTCGTAGTCCGCATGGTCGGCGTGGAACTCGGCGTTCGCGTGACGCTCCCGCAACTCCCACGTCCCGTCCGCCCCGAGCACCGGCAGCTTCGGGAACCACTGCGCCACGAGGTGGAACGTCCCGTCCCAGCCCGTGCGCGCGAAGACCGGCGGCAACCGCGCCTCGAACGCCGCCGCCAACTCCACCGCCGCACCCGGCGGGATCGGCGCCGCAGGCCGCAACCGCACCCACGTCTCCGACTCCTCCCGCTCCGCCGGCTCCAGCCCCCCCACCCGCACCGACCGCAGGTCGATCGACCCTGCGCCGCGCCAGCGCATCCCCCGCAACCCGCCCCGCGCCCCCCGCGCGAACAACGTCCGCTCGTCGCGGAAGGCATTCAGGTGCAAGTAGAGATAGATATCAGCAACCACTGAAGATGACGTGTTTGTCCAGGTGATGTCGACCTGCCCATCGACGCGATGCCGGTCCGGGTCGAGGGTCGCCCGGATCCGGTACAACGTCCGCCCAGCCTCGGGCTCGAGCGGAGCGGCAGGCTCTGGACGCGGAGGCGGACCGGCGGCAGACTGCGGCCCGCCCGGCGGCGGGGTCGTCCCGTCGCCGCAGTGGAGCCAGGCGATGGCGAGACCGAGCGGAGCGGCGAAGGCGAAGCGGCCCATGCGGACCGCAACCGTAGCCCTTCGCGTACACGGACCTCAAGCGATGCGTGCGCTCGGCCGCCGCCTCGCCCGCGTCGCCCCTCCCGGTACCCTCATCGCCCTCGACGGGCCGCTCGGCGCCGGCAAGACCGTCCTGACCCGGGGACTCGCCGAGGGGCTGGGGCTCGACGGGCGGCGCGTCACGAGCCCCTCCTTCGCCCTGTGCCACCTCCACCACGGCGGGCGGCTGCCGCTGGTGCACATCGATCTCTACCGGCTGACGGGCGAGGCGGAGGCGCATGAGGCGGGACTGCTGGAGTACATCGATGACCCCGGCCCGGCGCTGGTCGCCGTGGAGTGGTACGAGCGGCTCGGACGGCCAGCGGCGCCGGTGCACCTGCGCCTGGCCTTCGCCGGATCGTCGGAGCGCACCGTCCGGCTGCGGGCCTCGCCCGCGCTGCTGCGCGACCTGGGGAAGAACCGGGGGAAGGGAGGAACGGCGGCTACGGCGCCGGAGGGTTCTGCGCCGCCCGTTCGGCGATCCGCTGGCGGACCGCGGCGTACGCCTGGTCGAGCTGCTGGATCCTCTCGATCGCCGCGACCCGCTCGTCGGCCGTCTGCGGGAACCCGGCGATCGAGGCGTGGGTCGTGCACCACGTCTTGTACTCCAGCCACGCCTCGCGGGCCCCGGCCAGATCCTGCTTCTGCTCGAGCGTCCAGGCGATGTTCATCAGCGCCTTGGCCTTGAGCGCGGCGTCGGAGTCTCCGGCGAGCCGGGAGACGGTGCGGAACGACTCGAGCGCCTCGTCGAGCTGGCCCTTGGCGCGCTGGGCCGCGCCGATGAAGTAGTGCGCGATCGGCAGCGGCGGCGTCGCCATCGCCGCCTCGCGGTAGGCCGCCAGCGCGGTGTCGAAGTCGCGCGCGATGAACGCGCGGTGACCGCGCTGGATCGCGACCCAGGCCGGCGGCGTGTTGGCGGAGATGCCCGGCTCCAGCGCCGGCGCCGGCGGCGTCGCCGGCTCGGCCGGCGCCGTGGCCGC
>JAAZOP010000094.1 GCA_012797735.1 Myxococcales bacterium | reverse complement strand
GGCCGGAAGGGAAGGCAAGAGAGTCGAGAGAGAGGCCAGGGTGTCGCCGAAGTCCGCATCGCCGGCCGGTGCGAGGCTTCAGGCTCCAGACTTCAGGCTCCCGGAGCGACATGGCGATCGTGATTCCGCCGGCCTGCAGCCTCGAGCCCGGAGCCTCGAACCCGTCAGGCATTGGCGGCGGCGACTTTGGCGAGGCCCTGGGAGAGGGGCTACGCCCACGTCCACGCCGACGCGCACGGCCACGCCCACGACCCGATCATGGGCCGCGGTCTGGCGACGGGTTCGGTCGGGAGAGGCCGGATGGGTGTGCGGGTCAGGAGCGTGGTGTCGCGCGGCCGGCGACCCGGCGGATTTCCTCGACGTCCGAGAACGGCAGGGTCCGGGGGCCGACGATCTGGGTCCGTTCGTGGCCCTTGCCGGCGACAATCACGACGTCGGCGGGCCGGGCGTGACGCAGGGCGAGCGCGATCGCCGCGGCGCGGTCGAGCTCCCGCGTCCAGCGGGCGCGCGGCGCGTGGACGCCGGCGGCGATCGCGTCGGCGATCCGCTCCGGGTCTTCGCCGCGTGGATTGTCGTTCGTCAGCACCACCTCGTCGGCCCGTTCATCGGCGATCCGACCCATCTGGGGTCGCTTGCCCTGGTCGCGATCGCCGCCGCAGCCGAAGACGCACCAGACTCGTCCGCCGGACGCATCGGCCAGTTCGCGGGCCAGGTCGAGGGTCCGGGCCAGGGCGTCGGGCGTGTGCGCGTAGTCGACCACCGCCAGCGGCTCGCGCAGCACCACCTGGAACCGTCCCTCGACGCCGGGGAAGCGCTCGAGGCCGGCGCGGATGGCGGAGGGGGGATAGCCCAGGCCGTGCGCGGCGAGCGCGGCCGCCAGGGCGTTCTCCGCGTGGACGGCGCCGATCACCCGCAGCCGCAGCGCGCCGCCCAGCGCGTCGGCGAGATCCGAGGGCGCGAGTCGCAGGCGCGTGCCCTCGCGGTCGACCCGCACCTCGTCGGCCGCCAGGGCCAGCGGCAGGGCGGCGCAGTCGGGATGGACGCCGCGCGCGGTGCAGGCGACCCGCCGCCGCCCGGGCGGGAGCAGTTCCGCGATCAGGGCGCTCGACGGATCGGCGGCGTTGAACACGGCCAGCCCGTCCGGTGGCTGGGCGAGGAAGAGCTGCGCCTTGGCCGCCAGGTATTCCTCGGGGGTCCGATGATAGTCGAGGTGGTCGCGGGAGAGGTTGGTGAAGACAGCGACCCGCGCCGGCCAGCGCCAGGCGAAGCCGGAGGCGAGCGACTTGGAGGTCGTCTCGACCGCGACGGTCCTGACGCCGGCGGCCAGCGCCCGCTCCAGGCCGGCGAGGAAGGCGTCCATCGAGACGCCGTCGGCGACCTGCTCGTCGTCGACCCAGGCGCCGAGCGTCGTGATCCGGGCGGAAGGTTCGCCGGCGGCGGCGACGATGGCGGCGATCATCGAGGTGGTGGTGGTCTTGCCGTTGGTGCCGGTGACGCAGGCCGCGACGAGCCGCCGGCGCGCCTCGATCAGGCGCGGGTCTTCGGGGCCGGCCGCGGGCGGCGGGGCGCTCACGGGACCGGTCCGCCGCTCCGGGGTCTCCCGGGCCCCGGGCCCGCGAAATCGATCTGCGGCGCATGGTCGCGCAGCGGGCGATAGTTCGCTTCGAAGACGATCACCGTCCCGGGCGCTCCGCTCCAGGCGCGATGGAGCCACAGGCTGCCTTCCAGCGGGTCGCCACCGCGCCACTGGGTGGCCCGCTGTCCGAAGCCCGCCTCGATGTACGCCTGTTCCTCCACCCCCGCCTCGCTCCGGCACCGGAAGCCGTCGCCGGCCCCCAGCGGCGTGTCGCGGGCCCAGTCGCGCAGCCTCCGGTAGCTCGCCGGCGTCGCCGCCTCGCCCTCGACCACGAACAACAGCACGGCCAGGCAGCCGTCGTAGAACGCGGCGTGGAGCCGACCCGGCACCCCGGCCAGTTCGAAGGGCAGCGCCAGGTCGCCCTGCTCGTCCTCGAACGGTCGGCCGAGGCGCGCTTCGATCGCCGCGCGGTCGGCGCCGAAGGGGAGATCCAGGATCACGGCGGCCGGCGCGCCCGCGAGCTCGACCCGGCATCCCGAGGGCGCCTGCTTCGCGGCGCGGGTCCAGCCGGCGGGTCGCGGCGCCGCCTGCGGGCCGCGGACCAGGTCCTCGGGCGGCGGCAGCAGGTCGGGCACCGCGAAGAAGGCGTGGAGTTGCAACGACCCGCCGGCGGCGAAGCCGTTGTCCAGTTGCACCTCGCCGCGGATCGGTCCGTCGCGCCAGGCCGTCTCGAGCAGGCCGTTGCCGGTTCGCAGATACTCGTCGAAGGGAACGCCGTCCTCGCTCTCGCAGCGCGTGGCGGCGCCGGGGCCGAGGTCGTCCGCGGCGCGCGCCGCCAGGGCGCGGTAGGCGGCCTCGGTGGCCGCCGGGCCGGTCACGTCGAACGACAAGTCCGACGCTCGTCCCTGGTGGAAGCGCACCGAGACGCGACCGGCCAGGCCGGCGACGACCAGGTCGGCTTCGATGGTTTCGGCGGCGGCGGGGTCGTCACCGGACCGCGATCCGGGCGGCGGCAGGTCGAGGGCGTCGGCGACGTCGGTCGGGGATCCGCCGAGCGGCACGCCGAGGACCGGGACGAGACCCTGCTGCGCCGTGGCGCCGGTGCCCGCGAGGCGAGCCCCGCCGGCGGAGAGATCGTTTTCCGTCGCGCCGGAGGCGGCGCCGCCGTTCGGTCCCGGCCGGGGCCCGCAGGCGGCGGCGGCGAGCAACCACAGGGCGAGGCCGGGGGTTCCTCTCGACCGGGACGATCGCGAACGCATGGACGGAGCTTCGGTGAGGCATCCCGGCCTGTCAAGGTGTCGCTTGGTTGCCCGGCCGGTTCTCGGCGGGGCGGTCAGCGGGGGGATGCGCCGGGCGGCTCGAGCAGCCGGGGGAGGATGGTGCCGGCGGGGCCGTCGAGGAACGCGTCGGCGAGGTGATCCATCGCGGTGGGGCCGACGTTGACGATGACGATGCGGGCGCCGATCTGCTTCGCCATCGGTGGCAGCGCGGCGGCGGGATGGACCTGGAGCGTGGAACCGACGACGAGCAGGAGGTCGCAGGACGCCACGACCGCCTCGGCGGCGCGCAGGGCCCGTTCGGGCAGCGCCTCGCCGAAAAAGACGACGCGGGGCTTGAGTCGTCCGCCGCAGGCGCGGCAGCGGGGGGGCAACTCGGTGCGGACCTGCTCGTGGATCGCCGCGAAGTCGTAGGTCGCCCCGCAGTCCAGGCAATCGATGAACCGGGTGTTGCCGTGGAGTTCGTAGACGCGCCGGCTGCCCGCCGCCTGGTGGAGGCCATCGATGTTCTGCGTGACTACCGCCTGGAGCTTGCCGCGTCGTTCGAGTTCCGCCAGGGCGAGGTGGCCGGCGTTCGGTCGGGCATCGGCGATCGCGCGGTAGCGCACGTCGCGGAAGAAGCGCCAGTAGTAGCTCGGGTCTTCGCGGAAGTACTCGATGTCGGCGAACTTCGCCGGGTCGTACTCGCGCCACAGGCCGCCGGCGCCGCGGTAGGTGGGGATGCCGCTCTCGGCGGAGATGCCTGCGCCGGTGAAGGCGGTGATGCGGGCGGCGGCGGCGACGAGGCGGCGGGCGAGGTCGAGGGGCTCGGTCATCGGTCGTTCTCCGGTCGGGGAAGCGGAGCGGGACGGCACCGCGGTCCGCGCACGGCCGTCAACCGAAGCCGAGGCGTCCGGCGACCGAGCGGTGCACGGCGTCGCCGAACGCCCGCGCCTCGGCCATCCGCCGCTCGTCGAGCGGGCCCTGGAGGACGCCGCGGACGTCCTCCACGAGCTCGTCCCAGGTGCGCGCGCCGCACAGGGCGAGATCGACCTTCGGGTGGGAGAGCTGGAAGCGGTAGCATTCGGGGGCGGTGAGCGGTCCGAGGCCGTCCTGCGGCTTGAGCAGCCGGCCCCAGCGCGTGGCGGTGTAGGCGACGACGCCGGGCCGCGAGTCGGGCAGCCGGTCGAACACTTCGCGTTCGGCCCCGCGGTGGGCGGCATTGTAGCGCAGCATCAGCACGTCGAGGTCGAACTCGGCAGCGAGCTGCAGGGCGAGCGGGCGGCGGTGGGTCGAGACGGCGGCGGCGCGGATGCGGCCTCGTTCGCGCAGCCGGTGGAGCGCCGGGGCGGTGCGGCCGGCGAGGTACCAGCGGCCGCGGACCCAGAAGACCTGGAACACGTCGAGGTAGTCGGTGCCGAGCGTCCGGGCGGCGGCGGCCCAGGCGCGCTCCACACCGGCGCCGGTGGGCAGCCACGCGCCGCTCTGGAGGACGAGCCGGTCGCGGTGGCCGGCGCGGATCAGCCGCCGGAGCCCTTCGACGAGGCCCGGCATGCGCGGCGTGACGAAGAAGTGGTTGAAGGACAGTTCGTGGAAGGCGCGCTCGACCGCGTCGGCTCCGATGCCGAAGGAGCCGGAGAGGCCGAGCGGGGAGACGGCGAGGCCGGTGCGGCCCAGGGGGCGGCGCGGCAGGGTCAGGTCGGTCACGGGGCCGAGGCTAGCACGGTTCGAAGGGGAGGGAAGAGCCGATCAGGCGACACAGACGCCGTCCGCGCAGGACTCGCCGGCGGCGCAGGCGTTGCCGCAGGCGCCGCAGTGGGCCGGGTCGGTGGCCAGATCGAAGTCCTCATCGACCGAGCCGTCGCAGTCGTCGTCGTAGCCGTTGCACAGCTCGGGCCCCGGCACGCAGCTCTCGTGGCGGCAGGTGTCCCCCGCCTCGTCGCAGATGTCGAGGTTCGCGGGGTCGCCGTCGTCGCAGACGATGTCGGGCAGGACGACGCAGGTTCCGGAGAGGCAGGAGGAACCGGAGGTGCAGAACAGGCCGTCGTCGCAGTCGTCGTCGGTGACGCAGGGCAGCGAGCAGCCGAGTCCCTCGTCGATCGTCCCGTCGCAGTCGTCGTCGAGGCCGTTGCAGATCTCCGCGGCGGGCGTGCATCCGCCGCAGTCCGGGTCGCAGCCGTCGCCGGCAACGGTGTTGCCGTCGTCGCAGGACTCGCCGGTCTCGACGATCCCGTTGCCGCAGCGCGGGTCCGGCGCGGGGGCATTCGTGCAGGCGTCGGCGGCGGGGTCGCAGGCGTCGCGGGTGGCGGGGTCGCCGTCGTCGCAGAGCACCGGGGCGGCGGGAACGCAGACGCCGGCCGCGCAGATCTCCCGGCCGTCGCAGAAGCGCCCGTCGTCGCAGTCGGCGTCGGCCGAGCACGGGGCGCAGGCGGGCGGTTCGTCGAGGAGTCCGTTGCAGTCGTTGTCGCGGCCGTCGCACATCTCGCGGGCGCCGGGGAAGGTGTGCGGCGCCGCGTCGTCGCAGTCGAGCGCGGCGGACCAGCCGTCGCCGTCGGCGTCGAGCGGGGCGGGGACGGTCGCGACGCCGGGAGCGCCGGCCGAGGCGACGTGTCCGAGCACCGTGGCGGTGCGTTCGACGGTGCCGGTGAGACGCAGCGCGTCGGCGAGCCAGCCGTCGAGGGTGGCGGCGAACGAACCGTCGGCGGCCACGACGACCGCGATCGGCCGGGTGGGGCGGGAGGCGTTGCGCACCTCGAGCGTCATGCCGGGTGGGGCGGCGGCGCCGGGGTCGCCGCGCAGCTCGAGCGTGCCGGGGGGCTCGAAGGTCAGCGCCATCCGGGAGGGCTCGATGTCGGGCGGGTAGGGGAGCGGGGTGGCGTCGCAGGCGAGGCCGAGCGAGGCCAGCAGGAGGGAACCCAGGAACGGCGGCCGGAAGCGCTTCGTCGTCATCGCCCGTGCTCCACCCCGCACCATGCCGCAAGTGCGGCCCGAGGTCACTACACCACGCAGACGCCGTCCATGCAGGACTCGCCGGCGGCGCAGGCGTTGCCGCAGGCGCCGCAGTTCGCCGGGTCCGTCGCGAGGTCGAACTCCTCGTCGACCATCCCGTCGCAGTCGTCGTCGAGTCCGTTGCAGACCTCGGGGGCCGGCGAGCAGCCGGCGTGACGGCAGCTGTCGGTCGCCTCGTCGCAGGTGTCGACCGTGGCGGGGTCGCCGTCGTCGCAGACGATGTCGGGCAGGACGACGCACGTTCCGGAGACGCAGGCGGACGGCGAGGTGCAGAACAGGCCGTCGTCGCAGTCGTCGTCGGTGACGCAGGGGAGGGAGCAGCCGAGCCCCTCGTCGATCATGCCGTCGCAGTCGTCGTCGAGCCCGTTGCAGACCTCGGGGACCGGCGTGCAGGTGCCCGGGACGCAGACGCCGCCCGCGCACGACTCGCCGGCGGCGCAGGCGTTGCCGCAGGCGCCGCAGTTCGCCGGGTCCGTCGCGAGGTCGAACTCCTCGTCGACCATCCCGTCGCAGTCGTCGTCGAGTCCGTTGCAGACCTCGACCGCCGGCACGCATCCCGCAAAAACGCAGACGCCCGCCTCGCACACCGAACCAGCCGGGCAGTCCGCGCCCGCCCGGCACGTCCACGGCTCGGGGGTGAACTCGCAGAGCCCCACGATGCAGACGCCCGCCAGGCAGTCGGCGTCCGTCGTGCACTCCGGCATGCACCAACCCTCCACGCACGCCTCGCCCGCGGCGCACGTCCCTTCCTCCGAACACTCCACCGCCCTCGCCGTCGTCCCCGTCGAACCTCCATCGTCCGCGCATCCGACCCCCGACGCCCAACCCACCAGCGCTACCGCCCCCACGACCAACATCATCCACCGAGACTTCATCATCTTCCTCCCTGTCCTCTCCCCGGGTCCACCGGGGTGCTTCCCATGGCGCACCGTGCGCCCGTCACACGACAGATGTGCGAACGGAATGCCATGGCAAGAGCAGATAAAACCGTGTTCTGTCGGAATGTTGGCCCTTGTATGGTTCGTGGCGGTTGTAAAATAGGTTTACGAACTGTAAATATATCGTTACATGGGTTGGGGTGACCGGTACGAGGTACTCAGAACGCTGGCGCCGGGTGTGTACCTGGTGCGGGACCGTCACGCGCAGGACCGTTCGGAGGTGGTGCTCAAGGAGGTGGCGGGGAGGGGGGAGCGGACGCGCGAGGAGTTGGCGCGGGAGTTCCGGACGCTGGTCGGGTTGCGGCATCCGGGCATCGTGCGGGTGCTCGACTTCGGGGCCGAGCCCGGCGGCGCGACGTGGTTGACGACGGAGAGGGTGGAGGGCGAGACGTTGGACCGCGTGGTCGGGGGGGTGGCTCCCGCGGTGGTCCAGGCGTTGTTCCTGCAGGCGGTGGACGCGTTGGCCTGGGCGCACCGGCACGGTGTGTTGCACGGCGACCTCAAGCCCGCCAACGTGATGTGCGCGCTCGAGCCGGTCCCGCGTCTGGTCCTGATCGATTTCGGCCTGGCGCGGTGGGTTTCCGGCGAGTCGCGGGTGGCGGGGGGGACGCCCGGCTGGCTGGCGCCCGAGTTGTCGGCGGGGGGGCGGCCGACGGTGGCGTCGGATCTGTACGGGTTGGGGGCGGCCTTCTGGGGGGCCTTCGCCGGTGGGCCGCCGTCCGTGGTTCCGGTGGAGCGCGCGCGGCAGCGGGCGCGGGTGCCGGAGGCGCTCGTCGGGTTGTTGGAGGCGCTGCTGGCGTCGGACCCGGCCGACCGTCCGGCGGGTGCGGAGGCGGTCCTGCGCCGGCTCGGGGCGCAGCCGACGGCCGGGACGGCGGCGCCGCCCTTCGTGGGTCGCAAGGCCGACCTCGACCTGCTCTGCCGGCGCGGGTCCGGAGCGATCCTGTTGTGCGGGCCCCTGGGGTCGGGCCGTTCGCGGCTGCTCGAGGAGGCGCGCTGGCGGCTGCAACTCGAGGGACGTTCGGTGTTGGATCTCGCGGCGGCGGCGGACCCGCCGGCGGGCGGGAGGGAAGGGGCCGCGGGGGACATCGTCCTGCTGGGCGACGACTTCGACCGGTTTCCGCCGGACCGGCAGGACGAGTTGGCGCGGCGCGCGGCGGAATGGATTCGCCGGCGACGGGCGGCGGTGCTCCTGTCGGCCGCCGGCGAGGCGGCGGCGGCGCGGCTGTCGGCGGCGCTTCCGGCGCTCGAAGTGCTCGACCTGGGACCGCTCGACCGCGCCGCGGTCGCGACGCTGGTGGCGGCGAGTCTCGGGCGGCCGGACGAGGCGTTGGCGGGGCGGTTGTTCGAGCGCAGCGGCGGGGTGCCGCTGTTCGCGGTCGACCTGTTGCGGGGTCTCGGGGCCTGCACCGAGGCGGGTGAGGCGGACGCGGCGTGCGTGGCGTTGTCGGCCGATGCGGCGGCCGTGGTGCGGGCGCGGCTCGCGGACTTGCCGGCGCCGGCGCGGGCGCTCGCCGCGCTGCTGGCGGCGCT
>JAAZOP010000093.1 GCA_012797735.1 Myxococcales bacterium | reverse complement strand
GTCCACGGCGGGCGCTCCGGCGGCCTAGCGGTCGGCCGCGTCGGCGCGGCGACCGGCGAGCAGCGTGAAGGCGGCGAGGGGGTGCGGGGCGTTCCAGCGGCCGAGCAGCCTCGCCACCGGCCGCGGCATGCGGTTCGGCGTGACGAACCCCAGCGTCACGGCGTCCAGGACCTCCAGCCCGGCGAGCTGCGCGATCCGCTCGAGATGTTCCCGGGTGAAGCGCAGGCTGCGGCGCTCCTCGTTCCGGGCGAGCCCGAGCGCCAGCATCGCGGGGTTGTTGCGGTTCGGCTCGTGCAGCACGACCCAACGACGGCTGACCCGGCGCATCTCGGCCACGACGGCGACCGGGTCGTCGACGTGGTGCAGCAGGTTCGAGCAGAACACCAGGTCGAAGGAACGCTCCGCGAACGGCAGGCGTGCGGCGGAGGCCTGGACCAGCGTCTTTCCCGGATGCGCCCGCAGCATCGCCCGGGCGTAGTCGACCCCCACGGTCGGCCCGAGCCGCTCGAGGTACCAGGTGAAGTAGCCGTTGCCGCAGCCGGCGTCGAGGATCCGCGCGTCGCGCGGCAGATCGATCCGCTCGCGCAGCCACGCCAGTTTCGGCTCGACGAACGAGGCGATCAGCGGGTCGTCGGGGCGCCGGCGCTCCCGGCCGCTCTCCCAGTAGGTCCGCTGGAGGTCGCGTTCCGCCGTGCCGCCGGCCGCCGCGGCGGCGCACGCCTCGTCCTCGAGCGACCGGCGGCAGCGCAGCGTCTCGCCCGCGTTGAGCCGGGCCACCTCGGCCGGCCCGAACACGTGCGGCCCGCCCACCAGTTCGTGCGGCTGGAAGTACCGGCTCTGCGGCACGTAGCGCACGTAGAACTCGTCGCCCACCGACAGGTCGGCGACCTCGACCGGCCCCGTCCGGCGCACCTCGTCCTCGATCGCGACCCCGCCGGCCGTATCGATCTCGAGGCGGCGGCGGAAGGCGAGCGGCACGGGCCGGCGGCCGAGCATCAGCGAGCGGCGGATCCCGCCCTTCAGCCAGTGCGCCAGGCTCGGGTGCCAGCCGAGGCCGAGCAGCGCCGAGCGGAAGACGATCTGCTTGAGCGGGCTGAACAGCTTGCCCGTCGGGACGGCGTGCAGCGTCCCCGAAACCTCGAAACCCCGCTCGTCCGCCGCGCAGCGGTGCTCCGGATCGACCCACTGCGAGGTGACGACGCGCCCGTCCGTCAGGCGGCCGAGCAGACCGCCGTCGTTGAGCAGCGGGCGGCCGGCGCGCCGGTCGAACGCGCGGAGCGCGCCGCCCTTCGCCAGGTGGGCCACCACGTAGTGCCGGTCGGTCGCGGCGACGAACACGCGCGCCCGGGGGAACCAGCGCACGAACGGCGGGCGCTCGCACGGCAGCGGCGGCAGCTCGGCGGGCCGCGGCGCCCAGTCCAGCCAGGACTGCAGCAGCTCCGGGACCCGGTAGAACACGTACCGGTCGCCCATGATCTCGGGCGGCACCAGCTTCCCCTCGTCGAGGGCCCGCAGCGTCTTCTCGGCCACCGCGGCCGCCAGCGGCGCGCGCGGCGCGAGGATCTCGAACCCGTGCGGGTAGAAGTGCAGCGTGTTGCGGGACCCGAGCAGCCCCGCGTACGAGCCGTCGGGATAGACGAACCACGCGCAGAACTCCGCCAGGCGCTCGAGCAGCGCGAACAGCTCGGGGTCCGGACGGCTCTGCGCCAGCTTGCCGAGGAACGACACCGTCGCGGAGAGGTAGCCGGGATCGACCCCGTCGTACTCGACCGTCCACCCCTCCTCGCGCACGGTGTACCGCAGGAAGCCGTCCCACAGGCGGCGGAAGCCGCGCTCGAGCTCCGGATCGTCGAGCAGTTCGAACGCCTTCCAGACCGTCAGGCAGGCGATGGCGTGGTGGTTGGCGAGGTGATCCTCCTCGGATTCGCCGCGGGCGATGAATCGGGCCGCCCGGTGGATCGCCCGGTGGACCCGTTCCCGCGCCGCGCGGGGGAGCGCGTCGCCGAGCAGCCGGCAGGCCTCGATCGCGGTGTACGTCGTGAACGCAGTCGGCCCCGACCAGCCCCGCTCGTAGGGGTAGAACTCGTCGAACGAGCCGTCGTCGTGCTGGATCCGCGCCCAGAACTCGAGCCCCGCCACGGTCCAGTCGCGGACCTTGGGATGCCCGCGGTACGGGTTTCCCGGGAAGTCGCAGGCCCAGACCAGCGCCAGCGCGTGGACGCCGAACTGCCGCACCGCGTCCGGGAAGTCGGAGGTCTTGTCGAGCCAGTAGTCGCGATGGAAGCAGCCGTAGGTCGGCGAGTAGGGGTTGCGGTCCTGCAGGCCCAGCAGCCGCGAGACATGCGGCAGCGCCCGTTCGACGTAGGCATCCCGGCGCGCGCCCACGGCCTCAGTCCTCGTCCCGATAGAGGTTGGGCAGCCGCCGGTTCACCAGTTCCGCCAGCAGGCCGACGATCGCGATCTGCAACGCCCCCTCGGCCAGCACCACGGTGCTGACGTCGGCGAGCTGTCCGAGCGCGAAGCGGCTGACGAGGGCCCAGGCGACGGCGAGCAGCAGCAGCAGCCCGGCCAGCGCGAGGAAGATCTTCAACGGCGCGAAGTACAGCGCGATGCGCAGGATCAACTGCATGAACCCGAGCGTATCGCGGATCGGGCGGATCTTCGATCGTCCCACGCGGGCGCGGTAGTCGATCGGGAGATACTCGACCCGGAACCCGTTCGTCAGCAGCGCCAGGGTGATGGTGGTGGTGAACGAGAAGCCGTCGGGCAGCAGCGGGAAGAGCCGCAGCGCGACCGACCGGCGGAAGAGCCGGAGCCCCGAGTTGATGTCCGGGATCGGCTCGCCGGCCACCATGTTGGCCATCCGCCCGATGACCCACTTCGCGGGGCGGCGGATCCACGGGATCTGGACGTGCCCGCCGGTGCGCGCCCCGACCGCCATCGCGCATTCGGTCGCGCGCCAGCGCTCGACGAGCTGCGGAATCGCCTCGCAGGGATACGTGCCGTCGGCGTCGGTGATCACGATCAACTCGAAGCGCGCCTCGCGGATCCCCGTCTTCAGCGCCGCGCCGTAGCCGCGGTTCGCGCGGTGTTCGAGGACGCGAACGCCCTGCGTCTTCCGCGCCTCGGCCGCGGTGCCGTCGGTCGAACCGTCATCGACCACCAGCAGTTCCGCCGGCAGCTCGAGCCCGTCGAGGACCCGTCGCAGATCGGCCAGCACGGCGCCGATGCCGCGCTCCTCGTTGTAGGCCGGGACGATCACCGACACGCCGAGCGGCCGGCGGCCGGCGGGACCGGCGCCCCCCGCTGCGCGGGCCGGAGGAGGCGGGGGAATCGACGACTTGCGCGGCGGTGGTTCGGGCATGGCCGGTGCCGGGTCGGGTCCTTTCGTCGGGCGCGCACGCTACCACGCCGGACCCACCGAGTCCACCGGCGCGCGGAGAATCCGCGCGGGCGAACCCGCCGAACCCGACCTCGCCCAGCCCTGGTTTCCGGCGCCGCCTACTCCCCGCAGCCGGGTTCGCGACGGCCCGTGAACTCCGTGCGGATCTCGCACAGGTACCGCTCCGAACCGGCGCCGTCCGACACGAACACCTGCACCAGCGTCACCCCCTCGAAGGAGCGGGGGATCTCGGTGCCGGAGGGAGCGAGGTACTGGCCATCGATCAGCGCGCGAGCGGTGACCCCGGTGCCGTAGCTGTAGACGCCGCCGATACGGAACTGGCCCGCCTGCCACAGCCCGCCGTCCGCCATGTAGTCCGGATAGGTCACGCCGGCCGTCCCGCCGCGGAAGGCGAAGAAGTCGATCGCGTAGTACCCCTGGTCCTGCACCACGTCGGCGCAGGCCCGGACCTCGGCGGCGTTCTGCGGCAGCGGAACGGTCCTCGTCCCGATCACCGCCGTCGCCGGGCAGTCGGTCGAGACCACCCGGTCGGACCAGGCGTACATCCCGGTCGCCACCTCGCCCCGGGCGTTTCCGGGCGGGAGCAGGTCCACGCGGATCGTCTCCTCCTGCCCGCAGGAGGCGGCGAGGGAGGCGGCCAGCAGGCCGAGGCCCAGCAGGTTGCGCAGGCGTGGCGTCATCGCTTCCTCCTCCAGGCGGACCCGCTCGGACGACGCTTCGCGCGCCGTCCGTCGCGACCCCTGGTTCGCGGCCGGGGCGTACTATAGCGACCTTCCACGGCCCGCGCAAACCGCGCCCGATGGCAGGTGATGTACGGACGTTTGTGTCAGGGCAAGGGAAGGGGGTATCTCCTCTCATGACCATGAAAAACAGAAAGGAGAAACCCCCAGATGAAGTGCGCGCTAGCGATCCAGACCCTACGTC
>JAAZOP010000092.1 GCA_012797735.1 Myxococcales bacterium | reverse complement strand
GCCGGCGGCCGACGCCGCGCCTCCGGCATGGCCGGCGGGGCGGACACGCCGAGCCGGTAGGGCCCGAGGACGATGCGGCGGTCCGGTTCGAGCGCGACGGCGTGGCGTTCGCCGGCGCCGTCCACGCGCAGCGGGCCGCCGCCCCGGGCCACGGCCCACCACCGGCGCTGGCGGAGGCGCAGCACGAGGTGGTAGGGCCGGATGCCGTGGCCGCGCAGCCGCAGGCCGTTGCCCGGGGCCGATCCGATCTCGAGGCCCGGGGCGGCGAGGGGGATGGCGGCGAGCTCGGTTCCGTCGCGCTCCAGCAGCAGGCACTGCATCGCGTCTCCTCCGCCGCGCGCATCGCGCCCGCCGCGGCGGGCGTTGCGGAGGAGCGAGCCGCCGGCCGGCGCTCAGTTCTCGCGCAGGCCGAGGTCGCGCATCTTGACCTGGAGCGACTTGCGGGAGATCCGCAGCAGCTTGGCCGCGCGCGTGACGTTGTGGTCGGTGACCCGCAGCGCCCGGTCGATCAGGTCGCGTTCGACCCGCTCCGCGGCCGCCTTGACCTGCGTCTTGAGCGCCAGCGGGTCGGCGGCGACGGCGTCGGGCGAGGCGCTCGCGGCGCCCCGGACCGTTTCCGGCAGGTCGGCCAGGCCGATCCGCGGGCCGTCGGAGAACAGCACGCACCGCTCGACCAGGTTCTCCAGCTCCCGGACGTTGCCGGGCCAGTGGTGCCGGCGGAGCGCCGCCATCGCCTCCGGCTCGAACCCCTCGATCCGCCGCCCCAGCCGCTCGTTGAACCGCTCGATGAAGTGCGCGCACAGCGCCGGGATGTCCTCGACCCGCTCCCGCAGCGGCGGCAGCCGGATCGAGACCACGTTGAGCCGGTAGAACAGGTCCTCGCGGAACGTCCCCTCGGCCACGCAGCGCGCCAGGTCCTTGTTCGTCGCCGCGATCAGCCGGACGTTGACGCGCAGCGTTCGCAGCCCCCCGACCCGTTCGAACTCGTGCTCCTGGATCGCGCGCAGCAGCTTGACCTGCATCTCCAGCGGGATCTCGCCGATCTCGTCGAGGAACAGGGTCCCCCCGTCGGCGAGCTCGAAGCGGCCGGGCTTGCTGGTGACGGCGCCGGTGAAGGCGCCCTTCTCGTAGCCGAAGAACTCGCTCTCGATCAGCTCCCGGGGGATCGCCGCGCAGTTGACGCGGATGTACGGTCGCGCGGCCAGACGGCTGTTGGCGTGCAGCGCGCGCGCCACCAGCTCCTTGCCCGTCCCGCTCTCGCCGGTGATCAGGACCGTCGTCGGCGTCGCGGCCACCTTGTCCAGGATCGCGTACACCTGCTGCATCGGCTCCGACTCGCCGATGATGCGGTACCGCCGCGACTCGCCCGGCGCCGCCGGCGCCGGGGCGGCGGCGTCCAGGCGGACGCTCCGCAACGCCTTGCGCAGGATCGCCAGCAACTCGTCCTTCTCGAACGGCTTGGTGATGAAGTCGAACGCCCCGATCTTCATCGCCTCGACCGCGGTGTCCACCGTGCCGTGCGCCGTCAACACGACGAACGGCAGGTTCGGGTCGCGCGCCACCACCTTCTTCAACAGCTCGATGCCGTCCATGTTCGGCATGCGCAGGTCGGCCACGACCACGTGCACCACGTTGTCGTCCAGCACCTGCAGCGCCTCGAGCCCGTCGCCCGCCTGCAGCACGTCGCACGGCTCCCGCTCGAGCAGCGCGGCGAGCACGCGCCGCATGTTGGGCTCGTCGTCCACGATCAGCACCTGCGGCCGCTCCGCCATCGCTCCCTCGCCCGTCGCCCGCTCACTCCGGCCGGCAGGTCTCGCCCAGGCCCGGCGCGTTCGGCGCGTCGCCGGGCAGGCCGGAACAGTAGAACACGAACACCTCGCCGCTGCCCGGCGACCCGACGAACGGCTCGCTCCGCCCGCGCACCGGCCCCACG
>JAAZOP010000091.1 GCA_012797735.1 Myxococcales bacterium | reverse complement strand
TGGAGCGCCGGAGCGGCGACCGCGGCGGTGGCCGGCAGGCCGACCGGCGGAGGGACGGCCGAGTGCGTCGGGGGAGCGAGCGGCACGGTCGCATGCGGGCCGGCGGCGAGGCCCGCCGCGGGAACGGAGCCGGCGGTCACCGGCATCGTCGCGTGCGGACCGACGGCAGGTGACGCGAGCAGCGTCGGGGCGGCCACGGCTCCGGCGACCGGCGGCGGCGGGATGGTCACCGGTTCGACTTGCAGCCCCGCGCAATTCCGCAGGGCCGCGGCCAGGGCGGTCGCCGTGGGGACGCGGTGCGCCGGGTTCTTCTCGAGGCAGCCGAAGACGACGGCGCGGAACGGTTCGGGGAAGCGGAGGTGGGGGGCCATCGCCTCCAGCGGCGGCGGCGGCTGGGTCAGGTGCATCATCAGCAGCGCGGAGACGTTTTCCGACCGGAACGGGCAGTGGCCGGTGGCCATCTCGTACAGGATGATGCCGAGGGCGTACAGGTCGGCGCGGGCATCGACCGCGCCCCCCGCCGCCTGTTCCGGCGCCATGTACTGCGGGGTGCCGAAGACCATGCCGGCCTGGGTCAGCTTCTTGCCTTCACCCTCCTGGGCCACCTTGGCGATGCCGAAGTCCATGATCTTGGCGACGACGCCGGGGCCCTCGCGGCGGGGCAGCAGCATCACGTTCTCGGGCTTGAGGTCGCGGTGGACGATCCCGAGTTCGTGGGCGCGCGCCAGCGCGTCGCAGATCTGGCCGCCGATATCGATGATCTCCGAGAGCGGCAGCGGCCCCTGGGCGATGCGGGCGTCGAGGGAGACGCCGTCGAGCAGTTCCATCGCGATGAAGAATGCGCCGTCGTCGCCGACGCCGCAGTCGAGGACCTGGCAGACGTTGGGGTGGTCGATCTTCGCGGCGGCCTGCGCCTCCCGTTCGAAGCGCGCCACCGCCTGCTTCTGTTCGGTCAGCTCGCGGTGCAGGCGCTTGAGCGCGACGTCGCGCTTGAGGAACACGTGTTCGGCCCGGTACACGACCCCCATCCCGCCCTCCGAGATGCGGGACAGGACGCGGTAGCGGCCGTCGACGACGGTCCCCACGAGGGGGTCCTGGGGCTCCGCGGACACGCGACCTCCGGACGCCGGACGGACGGCACCCCCCGGCGACCGGGGGATGCTACCCCAGGGGCCGCGGGCTGAGAAGCGGTGGAACGTTCCCGGGGCAAGGGGTTCCGCGACGGCTTGCGGGGGCCGGTCCTGCGGGGGCTTCCGGGTTCGGTGGTGCGGGTCGGTGCGTCCTACAGCCGGGCCACGAACCCGATCCGCAGCTCGCCGCCGGACAGCACCACGTCGCCCGCGGAGAACCCGGCGACCGGGATCCGGTCCGCCGCCTCGTCCTCGTCCTCGGGCGCCGGGATCGCCGGGTGGAAGGACAGCGCCGAGCGGTAGAAGTAGCCGCCCTCGAGGAAGATCCCGAACGCCATCGGCTCGGACAGCGGCGCCGGCGGCTCGTCGAGGAACACGCCGAGCGGCAGGACGAGTTCGACGCCGCCGCCGCCGTAAACTAGTCCGCCCACCGACCAGTCCTCGTAGGCCGGCGCGTCGTCGGCGGAGGCGTCGCGGAACGAGGCCAACCCGAACGTCGCTCCGCCCTGCACCCGGACGTACGGCCGCAGCCACGACAGGCCCGGCGGATCGATCGAGGCGCGCAGGCCGACGTAGGCGTCGTGCACCGACAGCTCGCTTTCGATCGCGGCGAACGCGGCGGTGGCGCCGAGGTAGCCGGCGTAGCCGTAGCCCAGCTCGGCGTCGAGCCGGAACGGCACCGACGCGAAGGTGGTGTACGCCAGGCAGACGTCGAAGCGGCTGAACAGGTCGTTGGTCCAGAAGGCGTCGAACGACGAATCCTGGACCCAGGCCATGTCCGCGCCGAGGCGGACGTCGGTGGCGCGGGCGGCGGGGGCCGACGCGAGCACGAGGGCGGCGACGAGCAGGCGGCGGCGCATCACGGCACCTCCTCCGCGGGGTGGCGGTCCGCATCCGTGTCGAGGAACCCCTCGGCCAGGAACCCCTGGATCGAGCGGGCGCCGGCGCGGTCCGGCGCGTCCAGCGGCAGCGCGGTGAGGTAGCCGGAGGACCAGCCGTGGTCGACCAGCAGCGCGCGGCCCCGCAGCGTCGAACCGACGGGCCGGCCGGGGAGCGCGTACAGGCCCGCCGGCGCCGCGTCGAGGCGCAACTCCTCGGCGTGGCCGGTGTCCAGCCGCAGCTCGGAGATCGCGTCGCGCCCCGGCGTGGCGAAGAAGAACGCCCGTCCCTCCGGGTGCGTCGCCAGCGCGCCGGCGCCGACCCACACCCCCAGCGGTTCCACCGTCCGGTCGGCGACGTCGAGGATCGACAGGCGTCCCGAGAATGCGTCGTGGACCAGCAGCACGCGGTTCGGATCGCCGGTCGGCAGCACCTGTTGCACGGGGGCGCCGAGGTCGATCGTCTCGAGGTTGCGGCGCAGGCGGGTCTGGACGTCGTCGAGCACCAGGAAGCCGGCGCGGGTCTGGCCGGCGCCGGGCGACCAGAGCAGCGCGAGCTGTCGCCGCCCCTCCCGCGTCGGCACGTCCGGGAAGATCTGCACGCGGGTCGCGGCGGCATCGAGCCGCACGTCCCAGGCGGCGGTGGTGCGCGGGTCGATCGCCGTGACGCCGGGGGTCCGGCCGTGCACCGCGAGCAGCAGCGCCCCCTCCGGGCCGTCGAACACGGCGAAGTCGTCCGGCGGCGCCGGCACCGGGATCTCGTTGACCGTCGGCCCGAAGTCGTTCTGGTCCTCGGCGGCGTCCGGGTTGTCCTTCAGCGCGAGCGCGAACACATCCGCGATTCCGGGCGCGCGGAGGAACACGTACGGCGTCGCCCCGTCCGGGTCGGTCGCGTCGCCGGGGGCGACCGCCAGGGCGGCCGGCACGACCGCGTCGGTCGAGGCGCGGGCGGAGAGGAACACCGTGGTCATGCGCCGGTCGAGGTGTTCGAGATCGATCAGCGTGACGTAGCGCGCGGAGAAGATCAGGGCGATCTGCCGATCGCGGTCGCCGATCGTGAGGTCCTCGAGGAAGTGCACGGCGAGCGGCCGGCTGCCGTAGGTGCGCACGGGGACCAGCCGCGGGTTGGTGTCCGGCGCCGGCGGCTGGTCGAGCCGCACGACGGCCAGTTCGTTGGGGTTCACCGCGTCGTCCGAGGCGAACGAGGCGACGGCCCACCGGCCGTCGGTCGACAGCGCCAGCGCGTCGAACGGCGACCGGAGTTCGTAGACCGCCGGCGCCTCCCGGCCCGTCGGGTCGAGACGGTACAGGCGCTCCTCCTCCGCCTCGTAGCCGGCGCCGCCGGTCGTGCCGTGGGTCACCACCAGGGCGCGGGTCCGGTCGGCGGAGGCGGCGAGCAGCACGGGGCGGCGGCCGACCGGCTGGCGAACCACGAGGAAGTCGAAGCCGCCGCCGTCGCGCGCCCGCGCCTCGACCGTCACCAGCTCCTCCAGCGCGGCATCGACCCACGCGAGGTGTCCGGCGAGGGCCAGGGGACCGCGCACGTCGCGCACCCGGTCCCAGATCTCGTCGCGGCCGCCGCAGGCGGCGAGGGCGAGCGCGGCGAGCAGGGCCAGGGCCGGAGCGCCCAACGGGCAGCCCGGCGGGCTCGGTCGAGGTCGCGGGCGGGGATGGGAATCGCTCATCGGGTGCCTCCGATCGTCGGCGCGGCCGCCGTCAATCCACGATCCAGTCGTTGAGTTCGAAGCCGGTCAGCGTCTGCACCGGGCCGCCGTCGGCCGGGATGAAGGTGATCCGGCCGGTCGGGTGCTCCTGGCCGACGAACACCTTGCGCGTCAGCGGGGCCAGGCCGAGGGAGGCGGGGGGCGAGCCGAGGTGCACGGTGTCGGCGATGAAATCGACGAGGTCGGCGACCAGCACGTCGCGCACGCCGCGGGCGTCGTCGCGCAGGGTGAGGAACGCCTTCTGCGCCTCGGGGTAGACCAGCCAGACGCCGGGATCGCACGGCGTCTCGTGCCGGACCACCAGCCCGTCGCTGAACCGGACCAGCGAGAAGCCGTACGTGCGGTCGATAATCTCGTCCAGGTCCGCGACCGGGTCGAGGCCCGGGTCGTCGGGGTCGCCCGGCTTCTTCTCGTGGATCACGACCGCCACCTCGCCGTCCGGGGTGGTAGCCACGGCGCGGACCTTCTTCTGCAGCGGGATGACGGTCGAGTCGCCGGTGAACATGTCGAGCAGCGCGATGGTCTCGACGTCGGCGGCGGTGGTGAACACGACGGCCCGCGACGCGTCGGGGGTCAGGACGACCTGCCCCGCGATCACGCCGGGGACCGAGGTGACGAACACGGCCGGGTCCCGCGGGTTGGCCAGCTCGATGCGCGCCACCTGTCCGGTCGAGCGCAGCGCGGCGAGGGCGAACGAGCCGTCGTCGGCCAGATCGATGTCCGTCGGCGCCGCCGGCAGCGGCACCGTCGTCACCTCCTGGGTCGCCAGGTCCAGCACCTGGACGTCGGCCGAGGTCGCGGTGGAGAGCACGGCGAGCGTTCCGTCCCCCGAGATCTCCACGTTGTCCACCTCGCGCGCGACCTGCGGCGAGTCGGGGTCCGCCGGATCGGACGGCACCGTGCCGAACGAGACGTGCGTCGGCCGGTAGCCGTCGCGCAGCGCCGTGAAATCGATGATCGTCAGCCCGTCCCAGGCGATCACGAAGGCGTGGGTCGAGTCGGTGGTCCAGTCGACCGAGACGGGCAGCCCGCGCACCGTCGTCCGCACCGCCCGCTGCGCCTCCACCGGCTCGAACACCAGGAGCGTCACCTCCTGCATGTTCGGCGGCCGCGGCCCGACCCGCGCGTCCACGTCGTAGAACGTCACCCCGTAGCTGCCGTCCGGGGACACCGACAGCGCGTTGGCCCCCGGCGCGATCGGCTCGAACGTCACGTCCGAATCGAGCGGGGCGCTGGTCCGCACGATCGCCACGTCGTCGCTGCCGCGGTCGATCACCGCCGCGGCGTCCCGCGCCCCCAGCGTCTTGAGCTGCGCCGGCGTGTCCCCCACCTCCACCAGGTCGACCGTCAGCCGCTGCGAATCGATCACCACCACGCTGTCGCCCAGCGGGTTGGAAAGGTAGACGTACCGGTTACTCCCCTGCGGCGCGTTGAACTCGGCGTCCTCCTCCTCGGGGGGCAGCCAGGTGTCGGTCGTCGCGTCCCCGTCCGCATCCGCGTCGGGCCCGTAGTCCCACCCCGCGTCGCGCGCGTCCCAGCCTGCATCGTACGGTTCCCACCCCGCGTCGTCGCCGCCGGCGCCGCAGGCGCCCTGCCAGACCACCAGCGCCAGCGCCAGACCGACCACCACCAGGAACTGCCAGGTGACTCTCTGCATCGGACGACCTCCCTCCGAGACCCGAGGACGGCGGACCGCAAAGCGACGAGCAAGCGGCGTACCACGGGTTGCCTCGCCCGGAGCCACCGCAATTCCGCCGGAATTCCAGGAGGACGGCCCGCACGGTATGACACGGAAGTCCGGGGGTCGAGCGGCGGGCTTCCGGCGGCCCCGCGCCCGAAGGACCACGGAAGAACGGGGGCCGGCCCGAGCGGCGGGTCCGTTGCCTGGCGCAGCGGCTGTGTTACGGTGCCGGCGTGACGCCGTCGTTCGAACAGGGTCCGATCCGGCCGCCGAGCGAGGCCCACAGCCTCCTGGTGCGGGTGACGCGCAACTGCCCCTGGAACCGTTGCGCCTTCTGCCCGGTCTACAAGGGGCAACGCCCCTCGAACCGGGAAACGGCCGAGATCCTCGCCGACATCGATGCGATGGCGGCGGCGGCCGAGGCGCTGCGCCGGCACGCGCGGCCGGACGCCGACTTGGACGACCCGTTCGTCGGGTGCCGGGCGGCGCTGCGCCGGGGCGAGGTGCCGCCCGAGGCGGCCCAGGTGGCGCTGTTCCTGGCCGGCGGCGGCCGCAGCGTCTTCCTGCAGGACGCCGACCCGATGTCCGTCCCGCCGGCGAAGCTGGCCGCCGTCGTCCGGCGGGTCCACGAACGCTTCCCGGGGCTCGAGCGGGTGACGACGTACGCCCGGGCCGCGACGCTGGCCCGCCGCTCCCTCGACGGCCTGCGGGAGGTCCGCGCGGCGGGGCTGACGCGCGTCCACGTGGGGCTGGAATCGGGCGCCGATGCGGTGCTCGAACGGATCGACAAGGGATGCACCGCGGAGCAGGCGATCGCGGCGGGGCGCAAGACGCTGGAGGCCGGTTTCGAGTTGTGCTTCTACGTGATGCCGGGACTGGGCGGTCGCGACCTGGCCGAGGATCATGCGCGGGGCACGGCGCGCGTCGTGCGGGAAACCGCCGCCGCCGCGGCGCCGGAACGACCGCTCTTCGTCCGGCTGCGCACCACCGCCGTCTCTCGCGGAACGCCGCTCGACGACGCCCGCCTCGCCGGCCGGTTCGAACTGCTCGACGACGTGGAGATCGCGCGGGAGATCCGCGCGTTCCTCGAGGCGCTGGGCGACGCGCGCCTGCAACTGGTCTCGGACCACTCGCTGAACCTCCTGCCGGAGCTGGAGGGGGCGTGGCCCGCCGACCGCGACCGCCTGCTCGGCGTCCTCGACGAGTTCCTCGGGCTGCCCGACGACGAGCGGGCGGCGTTCGCGCTGGGGCGCCGGCTCGGATTGTACTGGACGCTGGCGGACCGCCACGACCGCCGGCGCCGGCTGGCGGTCGAGGGGACGATCGCGGGCCACGGCGACCCCGGTCCGGCCGAGATCCTGCGTGCGGCCGCCGAACTGCGCGCGCGTTGCGTGTAGCCCGGGTCGAGGCCCGGCCGTGAACCGTCGATCGCTTCGTTCAGGGAGCCGGCACGACCACCCGCACCGCGCCGCTCGACTGGTCGGGCGCCCCCTGGCGCACGGCGAACAGGTAGAGCACGTCGCCGATCGAGGCGGGGATCGAGAGCTCGAACGGTCCGCCCGCGTGCAGCGTCTCGACCACGGTCCCGGTGTCCAGGTTCGCCGCGATCACCCGCACCTCGGGTTGCACGCAGCCGTCGAGCGCCCAGAGGCGGGCGAGGCCGGCGACCGGAGGATCGACGTAGACCCCGCAGAGGAATCCGGCGCCGGCGAGGTCGCCGTCGCCGGGGGCGTAGGGCGAGGTCCGCGCGTCCTCGTAGGTCATCGGCGGCGGGACCGGGTCGTAGACGTCCACCACGACGCGTCGCGACGCGCTCCGGATCCACTCGTCGCCGTCCCACTCCCAGTACCAGACCCGCAGCTCGTCGCCGGGCCGGGCGGTGACGACCAGCACGAACGAACCGCTCGCGCCGGCGAACCCCGCGGAGGCGTCTTCGCCGTCGGCGTCGGCCCGCGCCGCGCTCACCGGAGCACCGGGCGGTACCGCCCCCGCGCCGCCGACCACCACCACGTCGTCGTAGTCGGCCGCGGCCGAGGCGACGACGTTGGCGCCGGGCGGGTCCGGCTGCGGCGACAGGGCGCACCCTCCCACCAGCAGAAGCGCGACCAGGGCATGGCTCACCCGGCACATCAAACGGCGTTCCTCTTGCGAGCCCCTTGCCAATCGGCGAGCCCGGCCCCGAATCTGTAACCGTTCTGGATCAAAGAAGGATCCAACGGGACCACCCGAACGTTCAGGCCCTGGATCCGGCACAGCACGGCACAAGTCGGGCCGACTCCCGGCGATCACGGGGCCGACGGCGAGCGCGGGTTCGGCGGCGTGGAATAGGGATTGTCCTCGACCGGAGTCGCGGGCCGGTGCACCGGAGTCGGGTCGAACTCGCGGAACCCGTCGCGCCGAGCGCCACCGGCGTCCGGGGCCGGGGGTGGCGGCGGGGGCGGCGGGGGCGGTGGTGCGATGACCGGCCCGGCCGCATCACGGCGGGGTCGGACGGGCGGACGGATGCCGGTCGCGCCGCCGGCGGGCACAGAGGGGGAGGACCCGGCGTCGCTGGCCGGCGTTGCCGGGAGCGGTTCGAGCGTCACGGCGAGGGTCTGATCGCCGTCGAAGGTGACGAGTTGTTTCCATTCCTGGTAGCCGGGGGCGAAGATGCGCACGCGATGGTCCTCGCCGTCCTTCCGGAACCGTCCGGAGAGCGGATTGCCCGGCTTCGCGAAACCGTCGACCTCGATCTTGGCTTCGGGCGGCGTGGCCGAGATGGTGAGTTGCATCGTGTCGGCGCCCCGGTCGTCGTCCGGGACCGCCACGGCGCGCGGTTCGGGCGGCGCCGGGGCGACCGGCGCGACGTCGGCTGCGGCCGGCGGTGGAACGGACGGGGCCTGGGTCGAATCGTCGCGCCGCAGGAGCAGGAAGAGGACGACGGCGGCGGCGACGGCGAGCCCGGCCACGGCGATCGCGATCGGCAGCCCCTTGCCGCGCGGCGCGGGGGCGCCGGTGCGGGTCCCGTCCCAGGCCAGGTCGGTGCCGGTCGGCGGCGCCGCGCCGGGGAGCGCGGCCGTGCCGCCCGCGAGGATCCGTTCGCGGGCCGCGGCGATCCGCGCGGCCGTGTCGCTCGGGCTCGCGGGGACGAACCGCACGCCGGTCTGCCGGCCCGCCACGAAGTCCTGCAGGGCGTCGGCGAACGCCCGCGCCGACGGGAAACGCAACGGGCGATCCTGGGCCATCGCCTTGAGCGTGATCTGCTCGAGCGGCTCGGGGAGATCGGGGCGGAACGTCCGCGGCGGGGTCGGCGGCTCGCTGATGATCTTCACGAGCAGCAGGTTGTAGTTCTCGGCGGCGAAGGGCAGCCGGCCGGTGAGGCACTCGTAGAGGATCACGCCGGCCGAATAGACGTCGGTGCGGTGATCGATGTCCTTGGCCCCCAGCGCCTGCTCGGGGGACATGTAGTACGGCGTCCCGAGGATCGTGCCGGTCTGGGTCAGGTGACTGGACTTCGGGTCGTCGGTCTTGAGCTTGGAGATGCCGAAGTCGAGCAGTTTGACGTGGTCGCGGTCGTGTTTCCGGACCAGGAACACGTTCTCCGGCTTGAGGTCGCGGTGGACGATCCCCTTGGCATGGGCCGCCTCGAGCGCCTCGAGCACCTGGATCAGCAGGGAGGCGGCGCGGCTCGGCGACAGCGGTCCCTCCTGTTCCAGCAGTTGCGACAGGCTGCGGCCCTCGAGGTACTCCATCACCAGGTACGGAGCGGGCTGCTTGCCGAAGTCCAGGACCTCGATGATGTGCTCGTTGCCGATCGATCCGGCCGCCCGCGCCTCGTTGTGGAAGCGCGACACGATCTGGGTGTCGCGGGCCATCTCGGGATGCAGCAGCTTGACCGCCACCCGGCGCCCCACGACCACGTGCTCGGCCTCGTACACCGAGCCCATGCCGCCCTCGCCGATCAGGCGCAGGATCCGGTAGCGATCCTCGAAGACCTGGCCGACGTACCCGGGATCGGATGCGCTCGACATCGACGCTTCCTTCCCCCGCCCCGGCTAGAACGTCACTGCGAGCCCGAGTCCGCCCGGCCCGACCAGCGGCTGCCAGGCGACGGCGGAAGCGCCGTCGTCCGGCGGCGTCTCGTCCGCGTCCGGCGGGATCGCGAGCAGGATGATGCCGGTGACGAGCAGGCCGCCGCCGACGATCAGCAGGCCGCCGCCGATGACGTCACCCAACGTGGCCTCCTCGAGCAGGGCATGGGCGTCCTGTATGTCCGGCTCGTCCTCCGCCTTCGACGCCTTGACCGCCGCTCCGCCCAGGAAGCCGGCGCCAACACCGGCCACGCCCAGGCCGATTCCCCCGAGGGTCCAGCCCAGCCAGTCGTCGTACCACTCCTCCGGCTCGACCGGATGAGGCGGCGGAGGGGGCTCGACCGGAGGGGGCGGCGGCTCCACCGGCGGCGGCGGCGCCACGGCGACCAGTCGTTCGAGCGCCAGCGTGACCTCGCGCTCCTCGGCGCCGCCGAGGTCGAACTCGGCGCGGGCGTCGCGGTGTTCGGCCGCGCGCGCCTCCACCACGTGATGTCCGGCGCCGAGCACCAGCGGTTCGGCGAGCGGACTGGTGCCGCGGGGCACTCCGTCGACGAACACCTGCGCGCCATCGACCGAGACGACGATCCGCACCCGCGAAAGGAAGATCTGGAGGTCCGCGATCGCCTGTTCGGCCTCGGCCCGCTTCTCGGGACGGATCCGGTCGCCGCCCTCGGAGAGATAACGCTGGAACGCCTCGAGCGCCTCGGGGTAGCGCTGGAGCTGCTTCTGGCAGTAGCCGATGTTGAACAGGACCGCGTAGTGCGGGGCGAGGTCGTAGGCGCGCTGGAACGCGGCCAGGGCCCCGGCCCAGTTCTGCTCCTCCATCAGCCGCATGCCGATCTCGAACGATCGGCTCGCCTCGGCCTGGGCGTCGGGCGCGGCCCCCGCTCCGCCCTCGCCCGGAGCCGCACCCACGGCGGCCGGAGCGGTCGGCGCGTCGGATTGGGCGGCGGCGGGAGCGGCGGCCGCAAGCAGGGCGAGCCAGGCGAGGGAAACCGACGGGCGCGCATCCATCACTGCACCGCCTCGACCAGCGCGATCTCGACGTGCTGGTCCCGTGTCGTCCAGGCCACCAGGGCTCCGCCGTCGGGTCGCGGCAAGGGCGTCGCCACGCTGCTCGAGAGGAGACCGCCCGGAGCGATGTCGGACGACCCGCCCGTGGGCGGCGCGTACGGCATGCCTTCCGGGGGCCAGGTCGGCGCGGGCGCGTGCAGCGTCGAGAACCGCCGCGTCAATCGGAGGCCGTTCGCCGCACCGCCCTGCAGCGTGGCGTAGCTGAGCAGCAGGAACCCGCCGTCGTCGACCGCCAGCAGCGGCAGAACGGCCGTCGGGTCGGGCAGGCTGTGCGTCTCCATCGTCTCGATGCCCGTCGCCGTCGCCGCAACGCGGAACAGGTGCAGCGGCGCGGCGGACGCGGCGAAGTCGCCGTTCCAGCCCATCACGGCCCCGAACACCCCGCCGTCGGGGCGGGGCAGGATCGTCGGGCCGGCGAGCGGGCTGCGCAGCTCGTCGATCGGCGCCGGCGAAGTCGTCTGGATCAGGTCACCGTCGGCCGTGCTGAGGAAGAGCTTGCGGCGGCTGCCATCGGAATTCTCCAGCACGTAGGCGAAGTAGATCCGGTCACCCTGCGCGGCGACGCCGTTGAACTCGGGATACGCCAGCCCCCTGCAGATCGCGGAGCCGCAGTTGGGATCATCCGGGCCGAATTGCGCGACCTCCACCGACTCGCCCGGAAACAGCATCCCCGACTGGCGAATTCCCCGGGCCCACAGCCCGACCGTCCGGGCGCTGCGGTTCTGCGCCGGCACCGCGACGACGACCCCGCCTTGACCGTCGTCGGCGGCCATCAACCCCGGCTGCGGCGGGTCGTCCGGGAACAGCCCGGCGCTCAGGAACTCGACCCCATCCCGGGGGGGGATCAGGTCCTGGACCGATTCGGAAACAGTCCCGTTGGGCGGGATGCGTCGACCGCGCACGAACATGGCCATGCGCTCGCCCGAACCGTCCGGATCCTCGATCCAGGCGATCCAGCAGCCGTTCGTGGTGCCGACGACACGCAGATCCAGGATTCGCCCCGGCGAAACGACGGCCGTGTCGAAGACACGGTCGGTGATGTCGTCCAGGCGCACATGCCCGCTGTCGAACGAGGCGCGGAGGAGGATCGGCCGCCGACCGGTGTCGGTGACCACCCAATGAGCGAACACCGCCGAGTGGGGGCTGGGGTCGGCGGCGTCGCAGACGCCCCAGCTCCGGGCGCCGCGCACGGCCAGTCTCGCGCCGGGGAGCCCGTCCCTGAGGTTGACGAACACCTCGGACTCTCCCTCGGGTCTCCCTTCCCAGCTCAACCGATGGACGAAGACCTGTGCCGGGCTGGTTTCGTCGGGGGGGTCGTCGATGGGATAGGGGGTGACCGTCTCGAGGAGCACGCGGTCATCGAAGCGGATCAACCGCGGATCGACCCGCAAGGGCTCCGCGTAGCGCATCGGCGGCCGGACGGTGGGAACGTCCAGACAGACTCCGCCGGCCCCACTCGATGCGACGTAGCCGCCGCTCATCAGGTCCTGTTCGGAAACGCATTCCTCGTCGCCGTACACGTAACGCAACCCGAAGTCGCAGACCTCGTCCCCCGTCGTCCTCGCGCATCGGCCGGTCCCGCAGATGCAGATCTGGTAGTCGTCCTCGCTGTCGGAACAGAAGCGGATCTCGCCGCCGGGGGTCGGACGCCCGCAGTTCCCCGGCTCGCTGGAGCGGCATCCCGGACCGGCCAAGCCGTCGCCGAGCAGGCAGGCGATTCCCAGGACTGGCAGGACGCTGCGCATCGTGATTCCCTCCATCGGCCCCGGTCATCCGCGTACGGCCGAGGAAGCATACTCGTCGGTTCCTCGTCCAGGCAAGTGCGCGACGAACCGATCGTCCGGCGTGTCGCGGACGGCAAGGCGGGTCGCCGGGGGCCGACACCCGCGGTTCCCGGAGCCGGGGCCGGCGGTCCTACGGCAGGTGGAGCGGCAGGCGCTGCGTCGCGCCCGCCATGATCTGGACCCGGTCGATCGCCACGGGAGCGCTCGCGCCCTCCGCCGTCACGCGGGCCTCGTAGGTCCCGCCCGTGACGAGGAACGGCTCGCCGCAGCGGACGGGGCCGAGCCAAATCGAGGCGCCCGGGCGCCGGATGCTCACCTCGCCCGGAACGTCGGTGTCGCCCCGGCGGCAGACGAGCGTGATGCGGGACACCTCGAAATCGATCTGCACGGCCGTCTGCGCGCCGGCGGCCACCCGGACGTCGTCCTGCGTGCGCACCGGGTCGTCGAGCGCCGCGGTGAGGGTGGCCTTGACGTGGTAGGTTCCGGCCGGCACTTCCTCCGCGCGGTTCGCCTCGACGGTGACGGTCCGGCCGCCGCCCGCGGGCTGCAGCTCGACTTCGGCATCGACCGTCTCGCCGTTCGCGGTGATCTCGACCTTCACTTTGCCCAGGGCGGCCTGGGCGGCGGCGACGGCCGCCACGCACGCCAACAAGGCTCCGACCGCGATACCCGTCCGCATCCAGCGCCTCATCGTCCCCGCATCCTTCGCCCGCGTCCCCCGGCTCGCGTCGGCTACCGACGCCCGAAACGGCGTCGTATTCACCCAAAAATCCGCCGGCGAAGCAAGCGGCAAGTGAGGACGAGGCCCAGGACGAATCCTCCGCGCGTGGCCGGGGTTCCCGCCGGCGTCCGACAGCCGCAACCCTCGTCATCCCCGGCGGTTTCGCCCGCGTCGGTCCCGTCCCCGCCCGCGACGTCGCCGGGCCCGGTGTCGCCCGGTGGATCGCCCGATCCGTCGGCGTCCGCGCCGGCAGCGGCGTCTCCGTCCGTGTCGGCGTCGGCATCCGCGTCGGCGTCTGCCGCTGCCGTCTCGGGCTTGATGTCCTCGGCCGGCGTCCAGCCCGGGTTGGTCCCCTCGCCGGCGTAGGCCCCGCGGAAGACGAACCCGCCCTTCGGCGTTCCGTTGAAGTCGCGGTCGTAGTCGGTGTCGGCGGCGACGGCGGTCAGGTCGAGCGGCGGGCCCTGGCAGCGGCCGGGCAGGGGGTAGAAATCGATCTCGCCGAGGGTGGTGCCCGGGCGGGTGACGTAGGTTCCGGCGGCGGCGGGAGCGTCGGTGAGGTTGTCGTGTTGCACGGCGATCGTGCCGGCGATCGGCGTGGCGGCGAAGATCAGGTTTCCGACGACGAAGTCGCCCTGGGGCGCGGCGGAGCCGAAGGAGATGCCGGTGCCGGCGGCGTAGATCGTGTTATGGTAGACCCAGGCTTGGCGCAGCGGCAGGTCGTGGTTCTGGAGGCGGATCGCGGCGCCGGCCACATCGAGGAACAGGTTGTCGTGGATCGAGACGCGGCCGGAGGCCTGCAACAGCGACTCGCGCGGGTTGTGGCAGAAGACGTTGCCGTACACCTCGTAGCGATCCTCCGCCCCCGGGCCGGTTTCGGGGAAGCCGCCGAGCAGGAGGTTCGGCCGGTCGCCGTCGGGGCTTGGCCGGTCGGTCTTCCCGAAGACGTTGTGCCGGAGGATCGTGACGCTGGGACCGGCCGGCATTCCCTCGACCGCCGGTCGCGGCTGCTGCCACTTGATCTGGATGTTGTAGCCGATCGTGTCGGCCACCAGATTGTGTTCGAGGAGGCCGGCGACGAACGGCGCGGTGCCGTCGGAGTTGCCGAGGTACATGCCGGTGCCGGCGCCGACGATGCGGTTGCGGCGGATCACCCAGCCCCAGGTGGGGGTCTTGGTGGAGATCGCCACGTGCTGCTGGGAGCCGTCGTGGTGCAGGAACGTGCAGTCCTCGATCGTGATGTGGTGGACGAGGTTGGACGTGCCGTCCTTCGCGGAGACGCCGAACGCGCCATCGACCCCGCGGCCGTCGACCGTCAGGTGTCGAAGGACGACGTACGACGAGCGGCGGATTTCGATCGTGTTGCAGCAGGGGCCCGGGTCGGCGACGAACACCGCCGGATCCCCCGTTTCGGGCCCCGCGATGACGATCGGCTGTTCGGCGGTCCCGTGGAGGTCGGCGACGTTCAGCAGGTCGGTGTAGGTCCCGCCCGTCAGGTGCAGCGTGTCGCCCGGGGCGAGGGTCGGGACCACCGCCTGGTAGTCGGCCGGGCCGGCGGTGTAGTCGGCGGCCCGGACGTTCCCGGCGAGCGCCAGCGCGGCGAGCGCGATGCCTGCGGTCCTGCGTTGCATGGTCACCTCCGCGGGCCGCTCGATTGTACCAGGTTGCCGCCCGCCCCACGACCCGCCCGAGCGCCCCAAGGCGCCGGGCTTCTGGACTCGACCCGTCCGGCGTCGTAAGTTACCGGCGATGGAAACGGGGGTGGTCCGAGCTTCTCTTCCCCCGATCGTTCCCGACGAGAAGGGGATGCAGGCGGCGGTGGACGACATCGTCGCGCGGGTGCGGGAGTACCTGCCCGCGGCCGACCCGGCGGCGATCCAGCGGGCCTACGACCTCGGCCGGGAGCGGCACGGAGCGCAGCAGCGGTCGAGCGGCGAGCCGTACATGGTCCATCCGATCGCGGTGGCGCAGATCATCGTGCAGATGCGGCTGGACGTGCCGAGCATCCTGGCGGCGTTCCTGCACGACTGCGTCGAGGACACGGGGACGTCGGTCGAGGAGATCCGGGCGGGGTTCGGCGAGGACGTGGCGTTCCTGGTCGATGGGGTGACGAAGCTGTCGAAGGTCGAGTACACGAGCCGGGAGGCGCGGCAGGCGGAGAACTTCCGCAAGATGCTGGTGGCGATGGCGCGGGACATCCGCGTCCTCCTGCTCAAGCTGGCCGACCGCCTGCACAACGCCCGGACGCTCGAACACCTCCCGGAGGACCGGCGGCAGCGCATCGCGCGGGAGACGCTGGACGTCTACGCGCCGCTGGCGAACCGCCTCGGCATCGATTGGATGAAGGGGGAACTGGAGGACCTCTCGTTCCGCTGGCTGTACCCGGAGGAGTGGGCCGCGCTGGCGGCCAAGATCCAGAAGTCGCGCAAGGAGCGCGATCGCTTCATCCAGGAGATGACGCGCACGATCTCGGAGATGCTCCACGCGCACGAGTTCAAGGTGGTGGTCTCCGGGCGGCACAAGCGGCTGTTCTCGATCCGGGAGAAGATGCACCGGCAGCACATCGAGTTCGAGCAGGTGCACGACCTGATCGGGTTCCGGGTGATTTGCGACACGGTCGCCGAGTGCTACGCGATCCTCGGCGTGATCCACTCGCAATGGACCCCCGTCCCCGGCCGGTTCAAGGACCACATCGGCATCCCGAAGCAGAACGGCTACCAGTCGCTGCACACGACCGTGGTCGGGCCGCGGGGGGTCCTGATGGAGATCCAGATCCGAACGCACGAGATGCACCAGATCGCCGAGGAAGGGATCGCGGCGCACTGGATGTACAAGGAGGGCGGCGGCCTGGCGCCCGGCGGGAAGGACGCCGAGCGGTTCCGCTGGCTGCACCAGATCTGGGAGCTCCAGCAGGACGTGCGCGACCCCGGCGAACTGCTCGACGCCGTCAAGAGCGACCTGTTCTCCGACGAGGTCTACGTGTTCACGCCGGCGGGCCAGGTCCAGGTCTTTCCGAACGGTGCGACGCCGGTCGATTTCGCGTACGCGATCCACACCGACATCGGCCACCACTGCTCCGGCGCGCGCGTCAACGGCGCGATGGTCCCGCTGCGCTACCGCCTGCGCAGCGGCGACACGGTGGAGATCCTGACCAGCCCCCAGCAGCGCCCGAACAAGGACTGGCTCGACTTCGTCGCCTCCTCCCGCGCCCGCACCAAGATCCGTTCGTACCTCCACGCCGAACAGCGCAAGCGCTCCCAGGAGCTGGGGCGCGAGATCCTGGAGAAGGAGTTCCGCAAGAGCGGGGTGTCGCTGGCCAAGGCCGAGAAACACGGCGACCTCGAACGCGCGGCACAGGATCACCGGTGCGGCTCCGTCGAGGAGATGATCGCCGCCGTCGGCTACGGCAAGCTCGACCCGAAGGAGGTCGTACAGTGGGTCGCCGGCACCCCCGGCGCCTCCGAGCCGCCGGCCGAGCTGCGCGAGTCGAAGCTGGCGCAGCTGATCCGGCGGGTCGCGGGTCGCGAGCAGCAGGCGATCAAGATCGACAGCGTCGATGACCTGCTGGTCCGCCTCGCGCGCTGCTGCAACCCCGTCCCGGGCGACGACGTCGTCGGCTTCGTCAGCCGCGGTCGCGGACTGATGGTCCACCGCCGCGGCTGCCCCCGCACCCTCGAGCTCGATCCCGAACGCCGGATCGATGTCACCTGGGACGCCAAGGCCAAGCTCGACCGCCCCGTCACCCTGCGCATCACCACCGCCCACCGGCCGGGGATCCTCGCCGCCATCTCCCAGGTCTTCTCGGACCACGACGTGAACATCACGCAGGTCCACGCCAAGACCACCAGCCCCGACGAGGCGGTGACGGCGTTCACGTTCAACGTCGGCGGCGTCGACAAGCTCCGCACCCTCACCCGCGCCCTGGAGAAACTCTCCGGCGTCACCTCCGTGGTCCGGGTCTGACCCGGCCGTCGTCGCGGGCCGACGAGGCGAGGCGGACGCCGCACCACCGCTCCCCCTTCGCCCGCGCGGCCCGCCTGCGCGCCGGGCCCCTTGCCCTCCCCGCCCGGCTCTGGTAGACGCAACGTCCGTGGAACAGGTCCATCCATCGGTTTCTCCCGACGTGCCGGCCGCGGCCGGCTTCGACGTGCTGCCCCTCTCCCCCGCGCTCCGCGCCGCCCTCGACGATCTCGGCTTCGCGGCACCGCTCCCGGTCCAGCTCGCCGCCTTCCCGCCCCTGCGGGCCGGTCGCGACGCGCTGATCCAGGCCCCGACCGGCACCGGCAAGACCGTCGCCTTCGGACTCCCGATCCTGGACGCCCTGTCGCTCTCTCCCGAAGGCCCGGCGTTCCTGGTGCTCGCGCCGACCCGCGAGCTCGCGGCCCAGGTCCACGGGGAGCTCACCCGCCTCGGCACCCGCGGCGGCGTCCGGGTCTCGCTGCTCTACGGGGGGGTCTCGATCGAGCCGCAACTGGCGGCGCTGCGCGACGGCGCGCACGGCATCGTCGGCACGCCGGGACGCGTGCTGGACGTCTTCGACCGCGAGCCCGCCTTCACCCGCGGCCTCCGCGTCCTGGTGCTGGACGAGGCCGACCAGCTGCTGTCGATGGGCTTCGAGCGGGACATCGAGGCGATCGTGCAGCGCTTCCCCGGCCGCTACCAGGGGATCTTCGTCTCGGCCACGCTGCCGCCGGAGATCCTGCGGCTGTCCGAGCGGTACTTGCGGGAGCCGGCGCTGGTGAGTCTGGCCGAGATGGGGAAGACGCCGGCGGAAATCCGCCACGAGATGTTCTTCATCGATCCCGGCAACCGCCTGCGCGACCTGGTCCGGATCCTGGAAGCCGAACGCCCCGAGAGCTCGTTCATCTTCTGCAACACCCGCGACGACGCACAGCTCCTGGCGGGGCACCTGCGCGAGCGTGGGTTCGCGGTCGATCTGCTCTCCGGCGAGCTGACGCAGGGCGAGCGGGACCGGGTGATGGCGGAGGTCCGCGAGGGGCGGGTGGCGCACCTGGTGGCCACCGACCTCGCGGCCCGCGGCCTGGACGTCCTGCACCTCACGCACGTCATCCACTACCAGTTCCCCGCCTCGCCCGAGCAGTACGTCCATCGCAGCGGCCGCGTCGGCCGCATCGGCCAGGCCGGCACCTCGATCGCCCTGGTCGGGCCCCAGGACGTCGCCACCCTGTACTACCTGCGCCTGATCTACGGCCTCCGGCCGCTGGAACGGCATTTGCCCTCGGACGCGGATCTCGAGCGCGAACGCGAGGCGGAACTGGTGCGCGGACTCCTGGCGCACTACGCCGCGCGCCCCGCGTCCCCGAAGATGCTCGGTCTGCTCCGCCGGCTGCGCTCCCACGTGCACGGCGAGCAGGTGCTGGCGGCGATTCTCGCCGAGCATCTCGGGGAGGACGCCCTCCGGATGGAGGCGCGCGAGGCGGAGCAGGCGCGACGCCGGGAAGCACAGCGCGACGCCGCGCGGGGCGACGAGCCGGGC
>JAAZOP010000090.1 GCA_012797735.1 Myxococcales bacterium | reverse complement strand
CTCGGCGTAGCCGGCCGCGCGGCCCTCGCGCCGCGCCTGCTCCCGCACGGCCTCCGCCTCCGCCCGCGCCTCCGCCAGCAGCGCGTCCGCTTCGGCTCGCGCCCGTTCCCGCACCCGCCGCGCCTCGCCGTGGGCCTCGAGGTCCGCGGCCGGCACCCGGCGTGCGCCCCGGATCACCCGGCCCACGACGACCACCTCTCCCGCAGCCGATCCGCGGCGCGTTCGCGAACCGGGGCGGCGTCCGGGTCGAACGCACCGAGGTCGGGCCAGGCGTTCCAGGCGGCGAGCAGGGCGAGGCCGCCGCGGCGCGGCCAGACGCCGGCCAACCCCCACGCCTCGTCCGGCCGGTCGAACAGGGCGAAAGCCAGCCGGGCCAGCCCCCGGGCGGCTTCGCCGTCGGGTGGAACGTCCTCCCCGCTGGTCCGAGACCCGGTCGAGCCGGCGCGACGCCCCGCCGCGGCCGCGAGTTCCTCGGCCGCACCCCAGCGCTCCGGCCGGGCAGGCCAGTCCGGGTCCCGGGCCGCGCGGCGGGCGACGGCGTCCGGAGTGCCGGAGGGAGCCGCCCACGGCGGGGGCGGAGGGAACGCGGGTGGCGCGCGGCGAGCGATCAGCGCCTCGACGAGGTCGCCCGGCGGCGCCGGTGCGGCGGTGCGCAACCGTGCGGCGAACTCCGGATCCAACGCGGCCAGCGCGGCTCGCGCGTGGGACGGGGCGAGGCGGTCCAGCCATCGGCGGGCGACGGGGACGGGGAGGGCCGCGACGGCGTCCGCGGTCCACGACGGGTGCGCGACGACGGCGGCGCGGGGAGGTGCGGAACTGCGGTCGGGGACGGGGAGGGCGTCGCGCAGGGCCGCGAAGCGGCCGCCGGACGCAGCGCGGGGCCGGATCGCGGTCGAAACGTCTTCCGGGCGACCGGCCGCGGCGTCGCGGAGCAGCCGGAGGGCCGTTCCGCAGCGGATGTCGAGCCTGTCGCCGGGTCCGGTCACCGTCGCCTCCCGCCGTACCGCCTGCGACCTCATAACGCGGCCGGTGCCCGGGTGCAAGAGTCGGCCGGGTCGCCCGCGGTCGGTCGCGCGCCGGTGGGCCAAGGCGCGTGTCCGGTCGTGGTCGAATTGCGGTACGGGTGCGGCGTGCCGGGGGAGCGTCCGCACGGTTCGGGGCGGCGCCGGGGACCGTGCCGGGCCGCACTTGATCGGTGGTGGGAAGCCTGCTAGGAACACGGCGTCCGGATGTCTCTCACGTCCAGGAGGACCAGGTGATGCGTCTGCTTTCCTTCGGAATTCTGGTCGGTTTGCTCGCGACGAGCCCGGCGTTGGCGCAGGGCCGGCGGGGAGGGGGAGGGGGCCGTCCTGCCGTCGACCGTGCGGCGTTGGAGGCGGCCATCGAGGAGTTGAAGGCTCCGGACATGGCGACGGTGCTCAACGCGATCACCAAGTTGGCGGAGTTCGCCGACCCGCGGGCGACGGCGCCGCTGACGCGGTTGTTGCGCGCGGGTCCCCCGGACGAGTTGACGCACGCGGCGATCCAGGCGTTGGGAGCGATCTCGGACCCCGACTCGGTCGACGTGTTGATCGAGTACACGCGCCACCGGCGGCCGCGCGTGCGCCGGCTGGCGGTGCAATCGATCGCGCAGATTCGGGACCCGCGGGTCAACGACAAGGTCAACGAGGCGTTGCGCAACGCCCTGCGCGATTCGAACGACCGCGTGCGCGGCGTGGCGGCGATCGCGATCGGGGAGCACGGCGACCGGGGCGCGATGGATCTGTTGTTCCTGGCATTCGAGCGGAACGTGCCGGAGGCGGCGATTTCGATCGGGAAGCTGGGCGGCACGGCGGAGGCCGAACGGTTGGCCGGGTTCCTCGGCCGGCGGCAGCTGTCGGAGATCCTGCCGGGCTTCAACGAGTTCCTGCGGCGCAGCGACTTCCCGGACGACGCCAAGGTGAACATCATCCACAAGCTCGAAGAGATCGCGGGGCCGGACGTGAAGCGGTTCCTGGTCAACTTCCTCGCCTCTCCACCTCCGGGATTGTCTCAGAAGGTGAAGGACGAGGCGCAGCGGGTCGTGCGCATCATCCCGGATGCGATCTGAGGAGCGAGTCATGGCGCGTCCAACGGTGATGGCCTGGAGAGTCGCGGCGGCGTCCGCGGTGCTGCTGGCGGCGCTCGGTTGCGAGGAGCTGTTCGGCGGCGTGATGGAGCCGACGGCGTTCGGCAACCTGTTCGCCGACAACCGGGAAGAGGACGTGGCGAAGGTGGTGGCCCGGCTGCCGGCGCCGGCCCCCGCGACCGCGCCCGCCAACAGGCTCGGCCGCCCGCTCGTCGCCGGCCTCCGCTACGGCACGCCCGGGGTGTTCGTGTTCGACGTCTCCACGGGGACCATGCTGTGGAACAAGGAGATGTCGGTCGCCTCGCGGCCGGTGCTCACGGACCGCGCGGTCCTCGTGCAGAGCGGCTCCGACGTGGTCTCGCTGCGCCTGGAGGACGGCAGCGAGATGTGGCGCATCGAGACCGAGGGGATGAGTTTCTTCGGTGCGGCGCACGACGAGAAGTACGCCTACCTGACGCTCGGCGTCACCGTCTCGCACGTCGGGCGCCTGATCGCGGTGAACGCCGACAGCGGCTGGACGTCGTGGAAGATCCAGACCACGAAACTGTTCGGCCGGCCCGCCGCGGCCGGCGGCCTGGTGTTCGTCCCGTGGGAGCGCCAGGACATCTCGGTGCTCGATCGGGAATCCCAGGAGGAGATCGCCCGGATCCGGTCGGTCGACGACGTCTACAATTTCGTCTTCGCCCGCCCGCAGGGGGTGTTCTACGGCAGCAAGGGGTTGTACCGGTTCGACGGCAAGTCGTTCCACGGAACGCAGCAGGATGCAACCTACTATCGTCCGCCGATGCAGGGCATTCCGGGTGACCCGGAACTCTGGGCCGACGCGTTCGCCGAGCCGACGGGCGGGCGCAACGCGCGCGAGAAGATCCGTTTCTTCGTGGCGCCGGCGTTCGATCCCGCCGGCCAGTCCGTGACGCTCGAGCACGACAAGCTGTTCCTGCTCTACTTCCGCTTCCTCGTCGCCTATGACGCCGCTTCGGGGGCGATCCAGTGGATCTACCGGCACCCCGACGACATCGAGGCGGTCTCGGTGCAGCCATCGGGCGTGTTCCTGGTCGACAGCCCGGGCAACCTGGTGCGCGTCGCCGCGGACACCGGCCTGCCCGACTGGCGGCTGCCGATCGGGATCGACGTGGCCGCGGCGACGTTCGACATCGCGGGGTTCTCTCCGCCGTCGCAGCCGGTGGGCACCGTGGGGACGATGCGCGTGCAGCTGCTCCAGGTGATCCTGGACCAGGACAACCGCCTGCTGCCGTTCCGCCAGTATCTGATCGCCAAGCTGGCGCAGTTGCCCGAGCCGGAGGTGACGCGCGACATCCTGGACGTCTACGCCCAGCGCACCTCGCCCCAGGCGCTCAAGGACGCCGCGCGGGCCGCGCTGGCGAGTCGGGCGCAGGGGGCCGAGCATCTGATCGGGGCGCTGGACACGCACACGGACTACCTGATGAACACGCAGGCACCGCCGATGGGGGTGGTGGCCCAGTCGCTGGTGGCGATGCAGGCCCGCGCCGCCGTCACCGGCCTGGTCGCCCACCTGCTCGACCCCGAGACCCCGCTCGAGGACCTCCAGGAGGTCGCACAGGCGCTCGTGGATCTCGGGGATGCGAGCCTGATTTCCACCTTCGAGTCGTACCTGACGTTGTACCACGCGGACAGCGCCTTCTCGCAGAACCCGAACGCCCTGAACGTCCTGGCCGACGGGCTGCTCAAGTACGGAGGCGAGGAGGAGCGCCGGTTCCTCGACAACCTGGTCGCCAGCACCTACACCCTGCCCGCGCTCAAGGCGCACATCCAGAAGCGCTACGACGAGATCGAACAGGCGCGGCTGGCCGCCGAGGAAGCGGCGCGGTTGGCCGCGGAGGCGGCGGCGGCGGGGACGGTCTCCGCCGTGCAGGAGGTGCTGCCGCAGACCCTGTCGCGCGAGCAGGTCGGGCAGGCGATGACGGCGAACGCGGCGTTGATCGCCCCGTGCGTGCAGGCCAAGATGCAGCGGTCGCCGACCCTGTCGCAAGTGCGCATGGTGTTCCGCCTGTCGAACACCGGCCAGGCCAGCGACCTGAGCGTGCTGCCGTCGGACGATGCCGAGTTCACGGCGTGCCTGTCGGAAGCGCTCTCGCAGATCCAGTTTCCGCGCTTCCTCGCGCTGTCGCAGCGCGCCCAGTTCACGATCGACATCGCCACGCCGGAGCCTCCGCCGGGTACGGCGCCGGGGACGCCGCCGCCGGGTCCCGGGACGCCGCCCACCCCGATCCTGCCGGGCACCCCGATCGTGCCGACCGGTCCGGTCGGTCCGGTCGCGCCGCCCCCGCCACCCCCCGGCGTGCCGGGTGCGGGGACGACGAGCGTGCCGGTGGCACCGCTGCCGCCTCCGCCTCCGCCTCCGGGCGTGCCGGGCGCGGGGACGGTGCCGGTGACGCCGCTGCCGCCTCCGCCTCCGCCTCCGGGGGTGCCGGGTACGGGGACGGTGCCGGTAACGCCGGTGGCGCCTCCGCCTCCGCCTCCGGGCGTACCGGGCGCGACGGGGACGGGAGCCGCGACGACGCCGACGACTCCGGGCGCGGGAACCCCGCCGCCGCCGGTCGCCAACCCGGACGAGTACCCGGACGTCCTGCCGCCGGAGTAGCCGGGCGGCGACCGGGTGCCGGCGTCGCGCACCCCTGCCAGGGAGGGCCCCATGTCTCGCTCGCTGCTGATCCTCGGACTGTTCGTCGCCGGCTGCGGCGGCAACTCGTTCGCCAACCTGTTTCCCGACAATCGCGAGGTCGACGTCGCGGCCGTCCTGGCGCGCCTCGGGGCTCCGGCGGCGGCCCGTCGCCCGCAGAACGCGCTGGGTCGTCCGGTCGTCGTGCTGTCGCGCAACGGGGATCCGCAGGGGCTGGTCGCATGGGACGTGGAGGCGAACGCGAAGCTGTGGTCGGTGGACCGCGCGGTCGATTCGCCGCCGTGGATCGCGGGCGGCGCGGTCCTGTTCCGGTCGGGGGACGAACTGGTGTCGCTGTCGCTGCAGGACGGCGAGGAACTCGGCACCCTCGATCTCGATGATCTCGTGCTGTACGGCATCGGCGCCGCGGACGGCCTGGTCGCCGTGACCGCGGGCTCCAGCGCCGGCGGCGTCGCCGCCTCGTTCCGCAGCGGGCGGATCTGGATCCTCGACGAGACGCTGTCCCGGCGCGCCCCGACGACCGATGTCGACAAGCTGGTCGGCCGGCCCGCCGTGGCCGGCGGGATGGTGTTCGTGCCGTGGGACCGGCAGAACATCACCGTGCTGGACGGGGCGACCGGCGACGAGCTGTGCCGGCTGGTGATCGGCGACGAGATGGTCACGTGGATCTTTGCCGCGCCGGAAGGGGTGTTCTACGGGGGCAAGGGGGCGTTCCGCTTCACCGGGCGGTCGGCGTCGGGGCGCCGGGCCACGGGCACCTACCGGGCGATGGAGTGGACCGATCCCGGGTTTCCGGGCGACCCCGAGCTGTGGCCCGATGCGTTCGCGGGGGTGATCGATGGTCGGCCGAACGCGCGGGCGCGGGCGCGCCTGACGTGGTATCCGGGCTTGTCGAGCGGCGACGCGGAGGTCGCGTTCGCCGACGACCGGTTGTACTTCGTCTACTACCGGTACCTGGTGGCGATGCGGCCGGGCGACCGGGCGCTCCAGTGGGTTCGCGGCCTGGACGGTCCCGTGGCGGAGGCCGCCGCGGTGCCGGGCGGCGTGTTCGTCGTGCAGGAGTCGGGCGCGCTGCGGTTCCTGCGGGCCGCTGACGGCGCGGAGACCTGGACCGGCGACGGCGGCGTGCCGGTCGCGCGGGCCGGCATCGATATCGCGGGCTGGGCGCCGGAGGGCGGCGCGGTGCGCGGCGAGGACCTGCACACCCAGGCGATGGCCGCGCTGCTCGACCCCGACGCGGCGGCGGTCCCCGTCCGCAGCCTCGTGCTGGCCCTGTTCGGCCGCACGACCGACCCGGGCGTGTCGCGCGACCTGCTGGAGGTGCTGCGGGCGCCGCAGATGCCGGTCGAACTGCGCAACGAGGCGGCGCACGCCCTGCAACTCCGCCCGGACGGCGACGGTTTCCTGCGGCAGGCCCTCGAGGATCACTACGACTACCTGCACGACAGGCCGGCGCCGCCGGTCGGCGTGATCGCCACCGCGCTGCGCAACAGGAACGCGCGCGACGCGGCCCCGGCCCTGGTCGCCCATCTCTTCGATCCCGAGACGCCGCCGGAGGCGATGGAGGTCCTGGTCCGCAGCATCGTCGCCCTGGGCGACGCGGCGGTGGTCGCCCCCTTGCAGCGGTTCCTGCGGATGTACGGCGCCGATACGGAGTTCAACGCGTTTCCCAACGTGCTGGAAGCCGCGGCCTACGGCGTCGCGGCCCACGGCGGCGACGCCGGGCTGCAGTTCCTCGAGGAGTTGGCGGACGAATGGTTCACGCCGCCAGGGCTGGCGGACGTCCTGCGCAACGTCGCCGCCGGCCGTCGCGCCGCCGCACCGTCGCTCTCGACCCTCCCGCGCAGCGTGAGCGCCGCGGATTTCGCCGCCGTGCTCGCCGCCAACCGCTCCGCCTACGCTTCCTGCCTCACCGACGCCCGGCGGCGGCGACCGCCGCTGGCCCACGTCGATGTCTCGTTCACCGTCACCGGCGACGGCCTGGTCATCGATGTCTCCACCATCCCGGCCGACGCGGGACTCGCGTTGTGCCTGAAGCCGATCGTGGAGCAGCTCGCCCTGCCGCGTTTCCAGCTCCAGCAGGACCGCTTCGTCGTGCCGATGGACCTCGACCCCGTCGAGTAGTCCCCCGACCGCGCCGCTTCGTGTCCCGGCGGCAGGACGGGCGGCGGAATTGCGATCCTCGCCGGCGCGTCGGGCGCGTGGACGGGCCCCCGGGGCCCGGCGGCCGGTCGGCCCGCGGCCGGGTGTTTGACTTCCGGCCGCGGTTCGCGTCACGGTGCGCGGCGATGGAGCCGGCGATCGCCGTCCGCGGTCTCGACTTCGCCTATCCGGCGCCGCCCGGCGGCGCACCGTCCGCGCCGATCTTCCGCGGATTCGACTGGAGCGTCCCGGCCGGCGCCCGCTGCCTGCTGCTCGGGGCGAACGGCGTCGGCAAGACGACCCTGCTCCGCCTCGTCGCCGGCAAGCATCTCGCGCCCCCCGACGCCGTCCGCGTCCTCGGACGGCCCGCGTTCCACGACACCGGCCTCGTGCACCGCGTCGCCTTCGTCGGCAGCCACTTCCCGCTCGAGGTCGACGTCGTCGTGCGCGAGATTCTCGAGCGCCGGTGTCCGCCGGGGTGTCCGGCCGACCGGGTCGCGCGCCGGGACGCGCTGCTCGACACGCTGCAGGTCGGACTCGACTGGCACCTCCATCGCCTCAGCTCGGGCCAGCGTCGCCGCGTGCAGCTTCTCCTGGGACTGCTCGAACCGGCCGAGGTCGTGCTGCTGGACGAGGTCACCGCCGACCTCGACGTGCTGTCGCGTTCGGATCTGCTGCGTTTCCTGAAGGACGACTCCGAACGCCGCGGAACCACGGTGGTCTACGCCACGCACGTGCTGGACGGCCTGACGCGCTGGGCGACCCACCTCTGCTTCTTGAGTCCCGGCGAACCCGGCCGCGGGGCGCGGCTGCGCCGGATGGCGCCTCTGGATTCCGTACCTGAGCTGGCGGCCCTGCGCGCGGCGGGTTCCCCCGCCCCGTTGCTGGACCTGTGCGAGCGCTGGTTGCGGGAGGAGCGGGCGTCGCGGTAGCACGGCCGGCCGCCCCGACCGGCAGCCTCGCCGAATCGTCCCGCGCCCGTCGCGTACGGAAGCGCGGACCCGTCGCGCGAGGTCCGATGCGGGGCCGACGTGCCGGGCGGGCGGGGCGATGCGGTCAGACGAGCTGCGACAGGCGTTTGATCGCCTCGGCGACCTGCGCGCGGCGGTCCTGCGCGTGGCGCAGCCGCTCGCGCATCTCCTCGACCACCTCCGCCGGCGCCTTGTCGAGGAACTCCCGGTTCGCCAGGCGCTTCTCGAGTCCCTCGATCTCCTTGCCGACCTTGAGCAGTTCCTTGTCGTGCCGGACCCGTTCGGCGGCGACGTCGACGATTCCGGCGAGCGGCACGGCGACGGGGAGTTTTCCGGCGACGCCGATGGCGTGGCCGGCGAGGTCGGCGTCGGGGGTAACCGTGTCGAAGTCGGCGCCGCAGAGGTTGCCGGTGCGGACGAGGATCTCGGGGGCGAGCAGCCAGGCGAGGGTGTCGGCCGCCTCGGGGACGCGGACGATGCGCGCGCCGAGCCGCGTCGCCGGCGGGATGTTGTACTCGGCACGCACGGCGCGGACCGTGCCGACGAGGTCGCGCAGGATCTGGAAGCGGGCCGCGGCCTCGGGGTCGCGGCGGTCGGCGCGGACGGTCGGGTAGGGCGCGGACGCGAGCACGGCGTCCGCGGAACCTGCGGGGCGCAGCGCCTCCTGCCACAACTCCTCGGTCAGGAACGGGATCACCGGGTGCAGCAGTCGGAGCGTGGTCTCGACGGCGTGGCGCAGCACGGCGCGGGTCTCATCCCGCAACGCGGCGCTCGCCGGATCCCGCTCGTAGAGCGCCGGCTTGGTCCACTCGATGTACCAGTCGCACAGCTCGTGCCAAGTGAACGAATACAGCGCGGCGCAGGCCTCGTCGAGGCGGAACCCGTCGAGAGCGGCGCGGACCGCCGCGGTGGTCTCGTCCAGCCGGTGGAGGATCCAGGTGTTGCCGAGGTCGCGGCAGCGGTCGGGAACCGGCGGAACCGGGTCGTCCTTGAGGGCTGATTCCATGAACCGGACGGCGTTCCAGATCTTGTTGCAGAAGAAGCGGTAGCCCTCGATGCGCTTGGGGTCCAGCTTCATCGATTGGCCCTGGGCGGAGTAGCTGGCGAGGGTGAAGCGCAGGGCGTCGGTGCCGTACTTCGCGGTGACCTCGAGCGGGTCGACGGCGTTGCCGCGGGTCTTGCTCATCTTGCGGCCCTGGGCGTCGAGCACCATGCCGTGGAGGACGACCTTGCGGAACGGGACGTCGCCGGTCATGCGCAGGCCCATCATCATCATGCGCGCGACCCAGAAGAACAGGATGTCGAACCCGGTCTCCATCACCGAGGTCGGGTAGAAGGTCCGCAAGGCCGGCGTCGGTTCGGGCCACCCCAGCGTGGAGAACGGCCAGAGCGCCGAGGAGAACCAGGTATCCAGCACGTCCTCGTCCTGGCGCAGGTCGGCGCCTCCGCACTTCGGGCACCGCTCGGGCGCCGTGCGGGCCACGACCGTCTCGCCGCAGGCGCAGTACCAGGCGGGGATACGGTGGCCCCACCAGAGCTGGCGGGAGATGCACCAGTCCTGGATTCCCTCGAGCCAGTGGAAGTAGGTCTTGGTCCACATCTCGGGGAGGATGACGGTGCGGCCGTCGCGCACCGCGGCGATCGCCGGCTCGGCCAGCGGCTGCATGCGGACGAACCACTGGGTCGAGAGCAGGGGTTCGACGACCGTCTCGCAGCGCTGGCAGCGGCCGACGGCGTGGAGGTGCTCCTTGGCGCCGCGGAACAATCCCAGCCCGGTCAGCCGCTCCTTTACCGCCTCGCGCGCCGCTTCCCGGTCGAGCCCGGCGAACGGCCCGCCGACGGCGGTGATCCGGGCGTCCTCGTCGAGCGTCCGGAGGAAGGCCAGTCCGTGTCGTCGCCCGCACTCGAAGTCGTTCGGGTCGTGCGCGGGCGTGACCTTGACGGCGCCGGTGCCGAACTTGGGATCGACGAGGATCGCGTCGCCGATGATGGGGAACGTGCGGTCGAGCAGGGGGTGCTTGATCTGGCGGCCGATCCGATCCCGGTACCGCTCGTCGTCGGGATGGACGGCGACCGCGGTATCGCCCAGCATCGTCTCGGGCCGCGTGGTGGCGACCACGATCTCGCCCGAGCCGTCGGCGAGCGGGTAGGCGAACGACCACAACTCGCCCTTGGTCTCGGCGTGCACCACCTCGAGGTCGGAGAGCGCCGTGCGGCAGCGCGGGCACCAGTGGATCAGCCGCTCGGCGCGGTAGATCAGTCCGTCCTCCCACAGCCGCACGAACACCTCGCGGACGGCGCGCGACAACCCCTCGTCCATCGTGAACCGCTCGCGACGCCAGTCGACGGAGACGCCGAGCGCCTTGTGCTGTTCGGTGATCCGGCTCCCGTACTGCCGGCGCCACTCCCAGACCCGCTCGACGAACTTCTCGCGGCCCAGCGCGTGGCGGTTCGTCCCTTCCCGGGCCAGCGCGCGTTCCACGACCATCTGCGTGGCGATGCCGGCATGGTCCGAGCCGGGGAGCCACAGGGTGTTCTCGCCGAGCATCCGGTGATAGCGGACGATGGTGTCCTGGATCGTGGCGGTCAGGGCGTGACCCATGTGCAGCGCGCCGGTGATGTTCGGCGGCGGGATGACGATGCAGAACGGCGGCCGGTCGCTCTCGTCCTGCGCCTCGAACACGCCGCGGTCCAGCCAGAACTGATAGATGCGCGCCTCGAACTCGCCGGGCTCGTACGAACGATTGCCGATTGTCACGGGAAAGGGCTACTCCTTCAGCAACGCCTGGATCTGCTCCCGGATGATGGTCTCGGCGAGGTCCGGAACGACCTCCCACGCGACCTGCTCGATGATCTCGCGGGAAACCACCCGCACGACCGCCTGGAGTTGCTCCGGGCTCAATCCAGGGACCTCGGCCGCCAGCTTCCGTTCCAGGTCGACCGGCACGACCGCCGCCTTCGCGGGAGGGGCCGGCGCCGCGACGG
>JAAZOP010000089.1 GCA_012797735.1 Myxococcales bacterium | reverse complement strand
GCGTCCGGCGGGGGCGGCGGCGGCGGCGGCGGCGGCGGCGGCGGCGTGATGATCACGGTCGTCCCGCTTCCCGCGTCCGGCCGCGGGGTCGTCGTGCCGGCGTCGGCCCGTCCCGAGGGGATGGCCGGCGGCCGGACCGGCGTCGTCTGGCGCTCCAGGGTGATGACGAGGTCCTGGTTCTGCACGACGTAGGTGCTGATCGGCTTGAAGCCCGGCGCCCGCACCTCCAGCGACTTCATCCCCTCGGCCATCTCGACCGGGAAGGGGACGATCGACAGCGGCACGTCCCGCCCTTCCCAGACGATGCGGGTGCCCTCGGGAAGCGGTTCGGAGAACGACACGCGGACGATCTTGGCCGCGGCGGCGGGGGCCTGGAGGGTCGGCAGGTTGTCGGGGAGAGCCGGCGCCTCCTGGGGCGGCGCGGTGTCGGCCGCCGCGACGGTGGCAACGTCCGGGGTCGCAGGCGCGGAGACGTCCCGGGCCGGCTCGTTGGCATGCGCGAAGGACGACGCCGCGGGCCCCGCGTCGACGGGCGCCGCCGGCGGCGCGGCGGAGGAGTCCTGCTTCCCACCACGACCGAGGAACAGGACCAGGACGACGGCGACGGCCACGACGGCGGCGCCGGCGATTCCGAGGCCGAGGGCGAGGCCCTTGCGCGACTTGCCGATCTGCATCTCGCCGGTCCCGGCCACGGTCTGGAAGGCGGGTTGCGCCAGCGGCGTGGTGGGCGGGCTGGGAGAGGCAACGGACCCCATCGGGGTGCGGGAGAGACGTTGCACGGCGGCCGTGGTCCGCAGGGGCAGGTTGAAGTGGGTCTTGCCGGCGTCGTCGAGCAGGGAGACGAGGGCGCGGATCATCGCTTCCGCGTCCGGGTAGCGGTCCTCCCGGTCGCGCGCCATCGCCTTGAGCACCACCGCCTCGACCGCCTCGGGGATCTCCGGGTTCAGTTCGCGGGGACGCGGGGGCGTCTCGGTGAAGATCTTGAGGATCAGCTGGTTGTAGTTGTCGCCCTCGAACGGCACGCGCCCGGTGAGCGCCTCGTAGAGGATGACGCCCATCGAGTACAGGTCGGCGCGGGCATCGATGTCGCTCTTGCCGGCGGCCTGTTCTGGGGCCATGTAGTAGGGGGTGCCGAGGACGGTGCCGGTGCGGGTCATGCGGTCGGCGGGGTTGGCCGCGGTGGTGCTCATCTTGGAAATGCCGAAGTCGAGCAGCTTGACCGCCGGCTTTCCATCCTCGTCGGAGACGATGTAGAGGTTGTCGGGCTTGATGTCGCGGTGCACGATGCCGCGCCGGTGGGCGGGGGCGAGCGCCGAGAGGGCCTGGACGATGATGCCGATCGCGTCCTTGACGGGCAGGCGGGGCGTCTGCGTGAGGTGATCCCCGAGGCTCTGGCCCTCGAGGTACTCCATCACGAGGTACGGGGCGCCGTCGGGGGTCTGGCCGACGTCGTAGACCTCGACGATGCCCTTGTGCCGGATCGCGGCCGCGGCCTGGGCCTCCCGGATGAACCGCGCCACCGCCTCGCTGTTCGCGGCGATCTCGGGATGGAGGAACTTCACGGCGCAGCGACGGTTGATGATCGTGTGCTGGGCCTCGTACACCGCTCCCATGCCGCCTTCGCCGAGCATCCGGGTGAGGCGGTACTTGGAGTCGATGACCTGTCCGGTACGATCCTGCGTCGCCACGCGAACGACTCCCTCTGCGGACAAGAAGACTACGGCGGGGCGACGGCGGGGTCAAGCCGCGGCAGGGCCCGGGGCCCTGGGGTGCATCCGCGACTTGTGGGGGAGGTTCAGCCGCGGCGGCGCGGCGGAGGACCCGAAGTGGCCGAGCCCGACGGCTTCGATGGGGCGGGCGGCGGGACGGTTCGAGCTCGACCGCGACCACGTCCACGTCCACGATCACGTTCACGTTCACGATCACCGCGCGAACGCTGTGCGGCGGGAGCGATGCCCCGTGGCGCGCGCCACGCGCGGACCGCAAGGGATGTGCGGTAGCGGGTGGGCGGCGGGTCTGGTAATCTCGGGGAATGGCGGCGCACGGAAGCGGGCCGCCTGGGGAGGTTGTGATGCGCCGACTCTGTCGTTCACCGGCGGCCGCTCCGGTCTTCTGGGCGGTCATCACCCTGCTGGAGGGCGCCTGCGGCCTGCAAGTGTCGGGCCTGGGCCGCGAGTCCGACGACGCGGCCGGGTTCGAGGCGGCGGACGGGGAGACGGTGTGGCCGGACGACGGGTCGGACGACGGGGCGCTCGGGGAGGACGGGGGGGACCGGCCCGACATTCCGACGTTCTGCGGGAACGGGCGGGTGGAGGGGGAGGAGCAGTGCGACGACGGCGACCCGGACGACACGGACGACTGTCCGACGACGTGTCGGTTCGCCTACTGCGGAGACGGGTTCCTGCGGACGGCGTTCGAGGCGTGCGACACGGGGGCGGCGAACAGCGACACGACGCCGGACGCGTGTCGGACGGACTGCACCCTGCCCCGCTGCGGCGACGGGGTGGTGGATTCGGGCGAGGCGTGCGACGACGGGAACGCGGACGACACGGACGGGTGCCTGAGCAGTTGCCGGACGGAGGACTGCGGCAACGGGCGTGTCGACGGCGACGAGGAGTGCGACGACGGGAACGCGGACGACACGGACGCATGTCTCAGCACGTGCGTCGCCGCGCGGTGCGGCGACGGGCGCGTGTGGGCGGGGGTCGAGGAGTGCGACGGGGACGCGCGGGGTTGTCCGACGACCTGCGGCTCGACGGGCCGCCAGGACTGCTCGGCGTGCGCCTGGTCGGCGGCGTGCGTGCCGCCGGCGGAGATCTGCAACGGCCTGGACGACGACTGCGACACGGTGGCCGACAACGGCTTCGCGTGTCGGGCGGGCGAGGCGACGTCGTGCGCGACGTCGTGCGGGTCGACCGGTACGGGGGTCTGCACGGACGCGTGCACGCCGCCGGCTCCGGCGGCCTGCGCGTTGCCGGCCGAGGCGTGCAACCGGATCGACGACGACTGCGACGGGGAGATCGACGAGGGGTTCCCGCTGTACTGCGACATGCCGCACGACCACCCCGAGATCGACCTGTGCGCGAATCCCGGCGAGACGCTGTGCAACGGGGCGGACGACAACTGCGACGGGCGGATCGACGAGGGGTTCGATTGCAGTCCGGGGATGACGCGGACGTGCACGACGGCGTGCGGCGTGGCGGGAACGCAGGGGTGTGCCGAGGGTTGTCTCTGGGGGCCGTGCTGCGCGACGGCGGAGGTGTGCCAGCCGGCCGGCTCGACCGCGTGCGACGACAACTGCGACGGGCGTCTCGACGAGGGGTGCGGGGTGCTGGTGCCGCCGAACGACACGTGCGCGCGGGCGACGCCGATCACGGCGGCGGGCCGGATCCACGGCGACACGACGACGGCGACGAACACGGCGACGCCGTCGTGCGCGAGCGGCGCCGGCCGCGACGTGTGGTACACGTTCACGCTGAGTGGCCAGCGGATTGTCTACCTCGACACGGTCGACGGCGGCTCGTGGAACAGCGTGCTCGAGGTGCGTTCGGGCGCCTGTCCGGGCACCCCCGTTTCGGGCGCCTGCAACGACGACGCGTGCGGCGGCAACCGCTCGCAACTCGTGCTGACCCTCGACGCCGGCACCTACTACGTCCTCGTCGATGGCCGCGACGACACGCAGTACGGCCCGTTCGACATGCTGCTCCAGGCGTCCTCCTGCCTCTCGCCGCGGATCACGACCAACGGCGACCGGGACGGGAACACCTCGGGGCGGGGCAGCGACCTCAACGGAAGCTGCGGCGGCGGCAGTTCGGAGGAGGACTACTACTACTTCGCCTTGTGCGCGCCGACGTCGGTCCGGGCGACGACGTGCAGTTCGGCGACGCGCTACAACACGGTGCTCTACTACCGGACGGGGAGCTGCTGGGACGGCAATCCGGAGCCGGCGTGCAACAACAACGCCACCTGCAGCTTGACCAGCGTGGGCGCCTCGACCATCACCGCGACCTTGCCGCAAGGGTTGAGCTTCGTGGTGGTCGACGGGTACGCCGGGTCCGAGGGCGACTATCGGTTGAACATCTCGGGGCTGCCGTGAGGCGGATGGGGCATGGCGGCGCGACGCGGGGCGCCCGACCTTGGGCCGGCGCCGGCTGCTTCGCCGGCGCGACGCGCGACGCGACGCACGAGGCGTGCTGGAAGCTGGTTCGTCACCCTGCCCTGCCGGCGCTCCTGCCGTTGGCGGCCGGCTGCGGTGGTGGCGGCGGGGACGGGGACGACGGACTCCCCGGGTAGGCGGGTGTCTACCGGTCTCCCGGCAGGGTCGGTTCTCCCAGGGCCCGCACGCGCCGTTCGACCTCCGCCAGCACCGCCTCGACGCCGCCGAAATCGGGCGGGACCGGCGCGCCGACGAGCATCTCGAGCGGCCGGGGACGGACGGCGCGGTCGTGCCGCGACAGCGCCTCGTAGGTCCCGCGGATCCGCACCGGGACGATCGGCCGTCCCGCCTCGACCAGCAACCGCAGGCCGCCGGGCTTGAACTTCCCGATCGATCCGTCCCGGCTCCGCGTCCCCTCGGGGAAGATCAGGATCGGCCAGGGGATGTCCTCGCGGGCGGCGCGCGCAATGGCGGCGCGGGCGTCCTCGCCCCGGGACCGATCGATCAGGATCCCGCGCAGCCGGAGGTAGTTGCCGATCACCGGAACGTGCACCAGCTCCCGCTTGGCCACGAAGCGCAGCGGCGCGGGAAAGTAGCCGAGCAGCACGGCCCAGTCGAGGTAGCTGGCGTGGGTGGAGGCGACGCCGTAGCGGGTGAGACCCGCGACGTGCTCGAGTCCCTCGGTGCGGACCGGACAGCCCAGGTGCTCCAGGATCCGGCGGGCGAGGATGCGGCCGATGAGCTGCTCGATGTCGCCGGCGGGGTCGATCACGTTGGCGCCGAGCTTGAACAGGTGATGCCAGAGGCAGAGGCCGGTGCACTCGGCGAGCTGCCGGAGGCCGTGGAGTCGCGTGGTGAGGTCGCTCATCGTCGTCTCCCGCCCCGCGGGCGCCGCACCCGCATACCGCAAGCGCGGGCGGACGGCAACCGGGTCGCTCGTCCCGCCGCTCGTCCCGCCATCGCCCTGCCCCCTTCCGCCGGCTCGCCCGCCGGTGGACGAGCGGAGCGGCCGGGGAGCGACCCCCACGATCGACCACGACCACGCAGACACCGGGAAAGGACGGTTTGCGTCGCCGGTCACCGCCGTGGATACTCGGGCCGCCCTGGAGGGCGGCGATGGGACCGCGCAAGCCGAAGAACCGCTGGTACGCCTACGTCACGGCCCGCGGCCGGGGCATCACGCCGTCGTGGGAGGAGTGCGAGGCGCGGGTGAAGGGGCGGCCGGCGCGCTACCGGGGGTTTCCGGACCGGGCGGCGGCCGAGGCGTGGCTGGCGGGGGGCGGGCGGTACGAGGAGGCGGGCAAGGCGCCGCGGTACTACGCGTACCGGGTGGGGGACGAGCAGGGGGTGGTCGATTCGTGGAGCGCGTGCGAGCGCGAGGTGCGCGGCCGGCCGCACGCGCGGTACCGGGGATTCGCGGAGCGGGCGGCGGCGGAGGCGTGGCTGGCGGCCGGAGCCCCGCAGCGCGACCGGGCGTTCGACAAGCGCGAGGCGCTGGAGGCGTTGCCGGAGGACGCGATCTTCTTCGATTCGGGGACCGGGCCGGGCCGCGGCGCGGAGGTCAACGTCACCGACCGCGACGGCGTGCCGGTGCTGCACCTGGCGGCGCCGGACGAGGGCGAGTTGACGCCGCAGGGAACGCTGGTGTTGGGGCGGCGCCGGACGAACAACTACGGGGAGCTGTACGCGTGTCTGCTGGCGTTGCGCGCGGCGGAACGTCTCGGTTCCAGGCACGTGTACGGCGACTCGCGCCTGGTGCTCGACTACTGGTCGCGGGGGCATGTTTCCGGGGAGAAGCGGGCCTCGGACCCGGACCTGGCGGCCCTGGCGGGACGGGTGCGGGAGGCGCGAGGGGCGTTCGAGCGGCGCGGGGGGGAGTTGGGGCACGTGCCGGGCGGGGTGAACCCTGCGGACCTGGGATTCCATCGGGACTGAGCGGAAGCGGGAACGGCCCCGAGCCTACTTCAGCGCCTCGTGCTGCGCCTTGTGGAAGTCGCGGTAGAACGAGATCGCGGCGTAGGCGTCGGGGGCGATGGTGGGGCGGCCTTCGGTGATGACGGAGGCGACGCAGCGGCCGACGCCGGGCCCGAGCATGAAGCCCTGGCCGCACATGCCGACGGCGAGGTACGCGCCGCGGACCTCCTGGACGGTGTCCACGATGATCACGCCGTCCGGAGTCATCGGGTACAGGCCCCGCCAGACGCGCCGGACGAGCAGGTGGCGCAGGCGGGGGATCAGCGAGACGAGCCGCCGGGCGACGATCGGCAGGAACTCGGAGGTCGACTCGCGGTCCTCGCCGACGATCAGCTCCTTCGGCGTGTAGCAGAAGATGATCTGCCCCTCGCGGTTCTGGCCGAAGTAGAAGTTCGCCGTCTTGCCCTCGGGGCCGGGGCGGAGATCGACGACCAGCGGGTCGAGGAACGGGGCCACGGGGCCGGTGATGCCGCCCTCGTGGGAGTCCGGGGTGACGGGAACGTCGAGGCCGAGGAGGGCGCCGACCTGCCGGGCGCGCGCGCCGGCGGCGACGAGGACCTTCTCGGTCGGGTAGCGTCCCTGCGGCGTGACGACGGCGGTGACGCGGTCCCCTGCCCTCTCGATCGCGGTGACGGGTTCGCGGTAGCGGAACTCCGCCCCCTTGCTCTTCGCGGCCCGTTCGCAGGCGACGGCGAAGAGCAGCGGCGAGACCTGGCCGTCGCCGGGAGAGTAGGTGCCGCCCCGGAGCCCTTCGGTGACGATGCCGGGAACGAGCCGGGCGATGTCCTCGGGGCCGAGCCAATCGATCTGGAGGCCCGCGTTCTTCTGGATCGGCAGGATCGACTGGAGGCTCCGCTCCACCGCCTCGGTGAAGACCGGGAAGCAGTACCCGCCGCGTTTCCAGCCGATGTCGTCGCCGTAGGTCTCCTTCCAGGTCGAGAAGATGCGGAGGGAGTCCTGGCAGAGGAGGATCTTGGCCGGGTCGGAGTGGGTGGCGCGGACGCCGCCGATGGCGGCCTTGTGCTGGCCCTGGCCGGCGGCGGGGAGTTCGTCGAGCACGAGGACGCGCAGGCCGCGCTCGGCGAGCGACAGGGCCGAGGGGAGACCGGCGGAGCCGGCGCCGATCACGACGACGTCCCAGGCGCGGCTCATTTCGGGTCCTCCGTCGTGTCGCCGGCGTCGGCGACGTCGGCGAAGACGGCGAGGGGCACTTCGCGGTCGAGGGGCCGCCAAGTGCCGGGGGTGATCTCGCCGGGGTCGATCCCCTCCTCGCGGAAGACGCGGCGGACGAGCTCCATGCAGCGCTTGCCGCCGCAGCCGCCCATGCCGAGGCGGACGGCGGCCTTGAGCTGGTTGAGGTCGCGGACGCCGCCGCGGATCGCGGCCACGACCTCGCTGCGGCGGACCCGCTCGCAGAGGCAGATCACGGGGTCGTCCTGGAGGGCCGGATCGAACGCCGCGGCGGCCTCCGCGGGCGGTTCCTGGACGCGGAAGCCGGCGACGCGGAGGCGGTCGTCCCAGGGGACCTCGAGGCGCACGAGGCGCCGGCGGTCCTGGTCGGCGCGTTGGCGGACGCCGGCGATCCGACCGGCGCCGACCACCTCCCCTTCGAAACCGGTGGTGACGACGCGCCCGGAGCGCGGAAGCCGGTCGTCGCCGAACTCGAACGGGACGGTGACGACGGCGGTTCGGCGGGTCGGGTCGTGGTCCTCCTCGACGAGGACGATGGCGAGGCCGGGGCAGATGCCGGCACAGCGGCCGCAACCGAGGCAATCGCCGGCGAAGACGGGCGGCGAGGTGATCGTCCCGTCGGGGATGGAGATCGACCCGACGGGGCAGACCTGGGTGCAGGGGTTGCAGGGGATTTCCTGGACGCAGCGGATCACGGGATAGACGGCGCGACCGGCGGCGGCGGGCGGGGCGAAGGGGACTTCGCGGCCCGGCTTGCTGCGCAGGACGGCGGCGGTCTGCGTCCACTTCTCGGGGGCGCGCACCGGCACGCCGAACGACTCGGCGATGCGACGGCCGGCGATGCGGCCGGAGAAGATCGCGGCCGACGCCTCGGCGATCTCCTCGGAGTCGCCCGCCGCCCACGCCCGCATCCCGTACTGGCGGGCCTTCTGGAGAATCTCGTCGACCGGCGAGAGGCCGACCGCGACGAGCAGGGTGTCGACCTCGTAGACCCGCTCGGTGCCCGGGACGGGCCGGAACCGTTCATCGACCCTCGCGGTGACGACGCGTTCGAGTTCCTCGCGGCCTTCGGCCCGCAGGACCGTGTGGGAGGTCCAGACGGGGACGCCGAGACGACGGATCTTGTCCTCGTGGACCTTGTAGCCGCCGCAGCGCGGGAGGGCCTCGACGAGGCCGACGACTTCGATGCCGGCCTGGAGAGCATGGTAGGCGCCGATCAGGCCGACGTTGCCGCCGCCGAGCACGAACAGGCGTTTCGTCGGGCGGACCAGGTCGCGGTTGACGAGGGTCTGGAAGGCGCCGGCGCCGTAGACGCCGGGCAGGTCGCCGCCGGGAAAGACGAGGGCCTTCTCGCGGGCGCCGGCGGCGACCAGGAGCGCCTCGGGGCGGACGACGGCGTAGCGGCCACCCCGGACGACGCCGACCGCGCGATCCTCGAAGATGCCGACGGCGGAAGCGTCGAGCCAGACCTCGACGTCGGGGAGTGCGGCCAGGTCCCGCTCGAGGATCGCCGCGATGTCGATCCCGCGGGTGCCGGCGTAGCAGTCGGCGACGGAGCCGAAGAAGGTGTGGGTCTGGAGCGTGAGCTTGCCGCCCAGCGCCTGCTTGTCGTCGATCAGCAGCGTGCGGATGCCGGCCCGGCCGAGCTCGATCGCGGCGGAGATGCCGGCCGGGCCGCCGCCGACGACGAGGACGGGCACCCGGACTTCCCGGATGCCGGGGCCGGAGGGCGGCAGGCGGTCGTCCGCGCCGAGTTGGGGCCGGCCGGCGACCGGCTCGACGCGCATCCCGGGCCGCACGACGGTCATGCAGGCCTTGACGGGGCGTCCGTCGGCGAGGACGGTGCACTGCGAGCACTGTCCGTTGACGCAGTAGATGCCGAGCGGCCTGCCGTCGCGGTGGTGCCGTCCGAAAATGCGCACGCCGGCGGCGTAGAGCGCGGAGGAGATCACCTCGCCCTCGCGGGCGAGCAGCGGGCGACCGGCGAAGCGGAACTCGACCGTGGCCGGGCCGCCGGCCGACAGGATCGGGTGTCGCTCGATGCGTCCCCCCGGCTGCGCGCGTCGCGCGCTCGTCCGTCGTGCGGTCACCGGAGCACCTCCATCCTCGCCGGTTCGACCGCGCCGAGGGGCACGACGCGGGGGGGCGCGGCGCGCGACCAGGAACCGGGGCGCGCGGCCAGGGCGAGGGACCAGGCGCAGCGCAGGCAGTCGGCGTAGACCCGCTCGGCGGACGCCCGCGCCGCGCGCGCGAGGACCTCGTCGAACGCGGGCCGGGCGGCGCGGCCGCCGAGCCAGCCGGCGGCGGCGGCCAGCG
>JAAZOP010000010.1 GCA_012797735.1 Myxococcales bacterium | reverse complement strand
TCCCGCAAGGTGCGCAGCCCCTGCACCCCGTTCACCCGCAACACCACCTGGATTGCCTTCCACATCTCCGGCCGCGTCGGACGCCTCGTGATCTGCCAGCCAAGGTCCTCCCCCCTGGGACGATGTCCTGGCCCGTCCACCTCCGCCGCTGCGGTTCGCGCTTGACTCGCCGCCGCGTGTGGGCGCACCATCTTCTCAGGCACGATTGCGGCGGGAGCGACGGCTGCTCTGTGGCCCGGCTCGTGTGATGGCGCGCGCGCGTTCGCGGATGACGGTGTGCGGGTCGCGAGGCAAGGGCGGAAGGGAGGGCGCGATGCGACGAGCCGGCGGTCTGCGGTTCTCGATGCTCGTGTGCGCGATCTTGGCGGGGGGGGGGGCTGAATTTCATCACGACGGCCCGCGCGGACGGCCTCGGTGACGACCTCCTCGCGGCGCTCTGGGCGGCGGATCGATGGCGGACCGGCGCGGTCGACCTGACCTCGGTTTCCGCCACACCCGACCGGTTCTCGCCCGGCGCCGGGGACGGACGTGCCGACTCGGCCGTGGTCTCGACCGCCGGAACCGCGGTGCTGCCCAACCACAAGCCGAAGGTCGAGTACGCCGTCGCGAGCTGCGTCGTCGTCGCGCGGGGCGGGGTCGCGGTGCGGACGCTGGTCACGCTGTTCCCGATCGCGTTCGCGCCGGGAAGCCGGCCGGGGACGAGGATCGACCTCTCGGCCGGCGAGGAGTGGGACGGCCGCGACGAGTACGGCGTGGTGTCGCCGGACGGTGCGTACGACGTGCGGGTGATCCACGCGCTGCTCGGACGGAAGACGAGCGGGGCCAGGGGGCCGTGGCCGGTCGGGGACGATCTGGTCCTCGGCCTGGTCGCGACGCTGTCGGGCGGCGGCCCGGGCGGCGGAGGCGAGGGTGCACCTTGGGCCGGCTACGGCCACGACGGCGTGAAGCTGTTCGGGATCGACGACGCGGCGACGGCCGTGACGGTGGACGACAGTCCGCCCCAAGTGTTGGTCGATCGTCCCGTCGACGGCGCCGTGCTGGTGACCTCGCCGGTGTCGGTCGCCGGCCGGGTGATCGACGCTTCTGGGGCCGCACGGGTCTGGGTGAACGGCATCCCGGCGACGCTGTCCGGGCCTCGGTTCGAGGCGTCTGTGGACCTGGAACCGGGCCTGAACGGGATCGATGTCCTTGCCGAGGACGGCGCAGGAAATCGCGCGACGGCGACCCTCACCGTCAGGTTCGCTCCGGACACGACCGGGCCGACGATCGTCATGGACTACCCGTTGCCGGGCGACGTGCTGTTCGAGACGCCGGTGGACGTCGCCGGCAGGGTCACCGACCCGTCCGGCGTGATGGCAGTGTTCGTCGACGGCGTCGGGGCCGAGATGGTCGGGGGGGAGTTCTTCGGTCGCGCGCGGCTCGAACCGGGGCTGAACACCATTGTCGTCTCGGCCTACGACGGACTGGACAACCGGTCCGAGACGACGCTCGAGGTAACGTTCTGGGAATCGTCGCCGCCGCCGGCGCCGGGCGATGCGGTGATTCGAGGTCGCGTGCTGGAGGATGCGACGGAGCTGCCGCTGGCCGGCGTCCGCGTCGTTTGCGCGGCGGCGGGTCGATCGGCGGTGACCGGCGCGAACGGGGAGTACGAGCTGTCCGTTCCGCCCGCGGACACCCCGGTCCCCGGTCCGCTCGAGGCCGACGGGATCCGGCGGCTCGTGGTGGAGTACGAGCGTTCCGGGTACTTGCGCGCGTCGCGGATCGCGGAGGTTCCCGAGCACCCCGCGCCGGGCTTCCGTCGGGTCGTGCCGCCCGTGTACCTCGCCGTGGAGGACGCGGTGGCGACGATCGTCGGCCCGGAGGGCGGCTTCGCAACTAACGCGCTCGGCACCGTGCTGGTCGAGGTGCCGGCCGGGGCGCTGGAACGGCCGGTCGAACTACGGGTCGCGTCGTATCCGACGAGCCGGTCGCTGGCGGTGCCGGTGCCGGACGTGCTGGCGTTCGCGTACGGGCTCTCGCTGGAGCCGAGCGGCGCCGAGTTCGCCATGCCGGTCCGGGTCTGGCTCGCCAACACGCTCGGACTGCCACCGGGCACCGTGGTGCCGGCGGCGTGGTGGAAGGACGGCGACTGGGAGAGCGAAGGGTCCGGGGTGATCACCGGCGACGGCGCCTGGCTGTACTACGAGACGCCGCACTTCAGCATCTGCCACTGGTCGCTGCCGGCCTCGGGGCCGGAACCGCCGATCGAGGGACCGTCGCCCGCCGGCTGCGGCGGGACCGGCTGTGAGGACCGGTGCGAGAATGCGGAGGCGGGAGGCTCGGCGGTGTCGCGGAAGACCGGCACCCTGAGCGAGGTGATCGTGGTCGGACCGGACGGCCGGGAGAACGGCGACGGGTTCTCGCCGTGGCCGTTGCGGCTGGTGTACTCGAGCGACACCGTCGCGCCGCACGGGATGGTCGAGTTGACGGCATGGCGGACGTACGACAGCGTGTCGCGGCCGCGGATCGGGTCGCCGGTGGAGGTGCAGGCGCCGGATCGGTGGGAGGACTGGTTGTTCCCGGCCGACGCGGAAGGCTTCCCCGCCGAGATGGCGCTTCGGCCGTCGCGGCTGCGCTATCGGTACGCACCGGCCGGGACCTGGAGCACGGGGCTTGTCCCGGTGACGATGCGCCTCGGCAGCCTGTACCAGGGCGGGACGTACGCGGGGACCGGGACGGCGCTCGGCGCGCCGCATCTGCGGTGGCTCGAGGTGACCAGGGAGCTGTGGTTCCGGGACGAGCGGCAGAGCCCGTTCGGTGCGGGGTGGGCGCTGGCGGGCCACAAGCGGCTGGAGCGCTCCGGCGAGTCCTGGGCCGTCTTCGATGCGGGCGGGGCGACGGAGCGGTTCCACGGCGTCGGACCGGGGGAGGTCTACACCGTGGCCGGCAACGGCCGCTCGATCTATCTGGGGAGCGGCCGGGCGGCCCGTCTGGCCGGTGTTCCGCATCCGTCGGCGGTGGCGTTCGACGGGGACGGGCGGCTGTTCGTGGCCCACGAACTGGCGGCCGGCGACCCGGCGCTCAGCTACGTGGACGGCGGCGGGCTCCTCCAGACCGTCTTGCCCCCGCGAGGCTGGCCCGAAGGAGTTCCGGCGACGCAGAGGCTGACCCGCGGCGTGGTCGCGCTGAGTTGGAGCGCGGTCCACGGTGCGCTGCTCGCGGCGACGGGACCCACGGTCGTGCGTGTCGCATGCAGCCACGATCCGACCGGCCCCGGCGGCCGAAGCTGCGCCTGGGCGCCCTTCGCCGGCGGTGGCGTGGCGGCCGCGGCGGACGGCGCGCTCGCGACCGATGTCCGCTTCGGCGCCGACGTGACGGGAGTCTGGGGCGACCCGGCGACCGGTGAGGCCTACCTGTCCACGGCCGACGGGGCGGTGTGGAGGGTCGACGGACCCGGGCGCCTGTGGCGAGTCGCCGGAACCCCGGGCGTGTCGGAGTACGGCGGGGATGGCGGACCGGCGCGGGACGCGACCTTGTGCCGGCCCTCGGCCGTCACCGGGGACGCGCTCGGCCACATCTTCGTGGCGGACGAGAGTTGCCCGTCGGTGCGGAGGGTCGATCCGACGGGGAACATCACCACGGTGGTCGGCAACGGAGTCTCCGGCTGGACTTCCGACGGCCACCTGGCTGCTGGCAACCCGACCTACCCGCCGATCAGCCTCGTGGTCTCGCCGGCAGGGGAATTGCACTTCGGCATGCGGGGTTCGGTGGCGGGCCGCGCCCTGGACCTCGTCCGGAAGGTCGGTCCGGCCGGAGAACTGGTGACCGTCGTGGGCCGGCCGGAGCCGCACCTCACGGTCGCGGTCTGGCCCGACGGGATGGGCGCGACGCGAGTCCTGGCGCGGCACGTGCGCGGCTTGGCCTTCGACGGCCGCGCGATCCTCCACTACGCCGAGGACGAGGCGCACGCCGTCCGGCTGGTCGGGGCGGACGGACTGATCGTGCCGGAAGATGGGGGCCTCGCGACGCTACGGCCCTACACCGTGGGTGACCTCGAATTCGTCGCGCTGGAACACCCAGGCCGCGACAGATCGTACTTCGTCGTCGATGCCGGGGGTGCCCGGCTGGTCAAGACGGTCAGCGCCGCGGAGGCGGCGATCGGTTGGGAGTACCGGTTCGACTACGACTCCACGGGCCGTCTGGCACGGGTGCTCGACGCGGTCGGACGCCCGGCGACCTTCGAATACGACGGCGCCGGCAAGCTGAGCGCGATCGTCGACTTCTCGGGGCAGCGCCGGACGTTCCAGATCGATTCGGCCGGCGACCTCGTGGAAACGCAGCTGGAAGGCCATCCCGGGACCTCGCGGACCTTCACCTACGAGAACCACCTGCTGCGGGGGCAGACGGAGGGGCCCCGGACGGCGGTCTACACCTATGGCGCGGACGGAATGGCGACTCGCGTCGAACGCAACGGCGCGCGCTGGCGCGAGCTGACAGCGTCCGACGCCGCCCGCGTGCTCAACGACCGGCCCTGGTCGCCCGGACAGCCGCCCCTCTCGACCGCAGACACCTGGATCTCGGACCTGCCGCTCGGCGGCTTCCCGGCCACGGCCACCGTGACCGACGATCGCGGCGTGACGCGCGAGTACGCGTTCTGGCGGGAGACCGCGAGCTCGGCCTGGCGTTCCAGCGCGATGGCCGCCGATCCGTTGACCGGGTCCGCGTCGTTCGACGCGACCGTCCGCGGGGACGAAACGAACGTGGCCGGCGGTGCGGACCCGCTGCGGACTGATTACTTCCCTTACGCCGGCGCGGGCGGCGGGCCCGCGATCGCGCGTTGCCACGACGCCTTCGGTCGCGTCGTGGAGGAGACGACCGACCACGGTGTCACGACGACGACCGAATACGACGCCGCCTGTGATCGACCGCTGCGCCGGGAGACGCCGTACGCCTTCGAGCGGCGGATCGAGACGTGGACCTACGACGATCACTGCCGGCCGGTATCCCATCTCGTCGAGATCGATCCGGCGGATGGACCCCCGACCACCGTGTCCCAGACGACCTACGTGTACGATCCGGTGACCGGCCTGATGGAGGAGGAGTGGGACGAACTGGGCTGGAAGGCCCGCTATGACTACGACGGGCGACTCCGGTTGCAGACGGTGGAGCGACGCGACGGCAGTATTCGCACGTTGCAGTACGACGCTGCCGATCGCGTGACGCGCGAGACGGAGACGGGCTGGGACGGCCGCGCACGTTGGACCGAGCGGTCGTACGACGAGTTGGGGCGGCTGCGGTTCGTGATCGGTCCGCGGGGCCAGACCGAGTATCGGTACGACGATGCGGGCGGCGGCGGCTGCTGCGGATCCCTGGCGCCGGGGCCGCGGTTCGTCATCGACCCGGACCTCAACACCACCGAGTACCGCTACGACGACCTCGGCCGGGTGGAGTGGGTGATCGACGAGGCGACCAGCACGCGGACCAAGTACCGCTACGACGGGCTCGGCACGCTGGTGGCAGCGGCCGAGCTGCGCGACGCCGCCGGCGACCTGGTTCGTGAGACCCGCTACGCGTACGACTGGAACGGTCGCCTGCAGGCGGTCGTCCAGCCGCCGGCGAATCCCGGCGACACGGCAGGCACGACGACCTACGGGTACCTGCATCCCGACCTCGATCGGGACTACCGTGCGGACGCGGCGGTCACGTCGGTCGCCGACGCCGAGGGTCGCTCATCCCGCTACCGCTGGGGCACCTATGGCACCAACTACCGGCAGGTCGTCGATGCGACACTGCCCGATTCCGGCACCGATGCCTACCAGTACGACGGGCTGGGCCGGCTGGAGCTGCAGAACCGGGCGAACGGCGCGCGCTGGTCGTGGTCGTACGACATGGCGGGACGGGTGCGCGGTACCACGTACGACCTCAACGGCGGCTGGTCCAGGCCGAGGTGGTACGTGCGCTTCTGGTACGACGCCCGCGGCAACCTCGAGACCGTCGGCGAGTACGACGGTGGGCCGACGACGCCGCTGCCGCCGCCGCGTGCCCGGGTGGACTTCGGCTACGACGACGAACATCGTCTGACGTCGGAACGTCGCTGGCAGGGCGATCGCTTGTACCCGACGACGTACGAGTACGACAGCCTCGGGAACGTCGAGGCCACAGTCTACCCGTCCGGCCTGCGCGTCTGGTACCTCCGCCAGGATCCCGATCCGGACCGGGTGACCTCCGTCATCGCGGCGGCCCCATCGCCGGTGACGCTGGCGGATGCGATCTCCTACTCCGCGGCGGGGCTGCTGACCGGGTATCGCACGGGGCCCGGGATGGAGTACGGCCTGAGGCGCGGCCCCCGGGGCCGCATCGAACGGGTGACGTTCGGGGTGATGGGGGACCCGACGCCCGAAGTTCTGGACCTCGAGTACACCTACGACGATGTTTCGGGGAACATCCTCGGCATCACCGACGTTGTGGATCCGGACCGCACCGCGGGGTACGCTTGGGATGCGCTCGATCGGTTGGTCGGCGCGGACGGCTGGTGGGGGAGCTTGGACTGGACGTACGACAAGACGGGGAACCGGCTCTCGGAGACGCGCGACGGCACGGCTTCGACGTACATCTACGAGCCGGGGACGAGTCGGCTG
>JAAZOP010000088.1 GCA_012797735.1 Myxococcales bacterium | reverse complement strand
CGCGTGGATCGCGCTCGGGACGATTGTCGTCTACTCGGCGAGCCGCCTGCTGGTGGCGCGCGGCCGGCTGAGGCCCTCGACGCACCGCCGGCTGTGGAACGTGGTCGTGCTGCTCGGTTTCCTGGGCGTCGGGACGACCGGACTGCTGCTCGTACTGCGCGTCTCCTACGGTCTCGCCCTGCCGAGCCCGCTCGAGTTCCTCTTCTGGCACGTGGAGGCCGGCATCGTCTTCGCGATCGTGGGCGCAATCCACTTCTGGTGGCACTGGAGGTACTACTGGCGCATCGTGCGGCCGGCGTCCCGGAGCGGTGCCGGTGCGGGTGCGCCGTGCGATGGGAAGGCGGAGGAGCGATGATGTCGAGTTTCCCCGTGCATCGGCGGGCTTCGGGCGTGCTCGTGCTGCTGGCGTGGGCTGTTTTCGGAGCCTGCGCTCCGGCCGCTCCGGCCGGCGGGGGAGGTGCGTTGCCGCCGCCGTTGCCGGTGCCCGACGCGGTCGAGGCGGCGGCCGAGGAACCGGACGGGGTTTCGTCGCCGGCGCCGGTCGACGCGGCGGTCGAGGCGGGGGATGCCTGGGTCTACGCGCCGCATCCCGTGGAGGGCGCGCGCGCCAACTGTGTGGCCTGCCACGCGGTGGGCACGGGGCGCAACCCGATGCCGGCGGACCATGCGGCGTACGAGGTCGGGACCTGCGTCTCGTGTCATCCGGCACGACCGCCCGGATAGGACGGCGACGCGGCGTCGGCTCCACGGCACTGCGGAGAGGCGGGTGAACGGTTGCCCCGGCGTCCTCCGGGCCCGTGACGCCGGCGCACCGTCTTCCGACCATCGAGGCATGCCCGACTCGTGGCGCGGCCAGCGGCCGCCACCCGAGGCGGCCCCTGCGCCGTGCGTCGAGAGTCAAGGGTCAAGAGTTTCGTCGCGTGCCGCGACGAATTCGGAAGGCGGCAGATCAGCACGCTCTCCGCGGGCGCGTGCACCGCATCGAGGAGCGGGTGGAGCGGTTGGAGCGACGGGTGCGGCGGCCGTCGTCGCGAAGCGAAGCTGTCGGAGCAGCGTGGGGTCGGATCCCGGCGCGGCGCCGCAGGAGTCCGCCATGCCTCGGAGGAGGACCGGGCGGAGACGGGACCTGCGCGCAGCTCGGCGGGATGGAGGCTTGGCGCGGGGGCACAGATGGCGGATAGTGCGCGGTCGTGGAGACGTTCGGCACCGCGCTCGTCGCGTTCGCCGCCCTGTTCGCGGGGTTGGGGGTCGGTTCGGGGTTGCTGGCGCTGCGCCGGCCGGGGCTGGCGGTACCGGCGCGGCGCGCCCTGCACGCGGCGACGCTGTGGCTGGCGGCGGCGGCGGTCGGGCTGGCCCAGGCGTTCCTGGCGCACGACGTGACCTTGCGCTGCGTCGTCGAGTACTCGGATCGGGCGACGTCGCCAGGCTATCTCGTGGCCGGGGTGTGGGCCGGACAGGACGGTTCGCTGTTGCTGTGGGCCGCGCTGGTCGGCGCGGTGCTGTCGGCGTTCGTCGAGCGTCGGAGTCGGGTGGGCGTGGAGCCCGGGGAGGCCGGGAGGGCGGCGGCGATCGCGTCGCTGCTGTTGCTGGCGTTCGCGTCGATCGTGCTGCTCCACTCGAACCCGTTCCGCCCGATGCTGCGCTCGCACCCGGCGGACGGACTGGGGTTGAACGGGCTGTTGCGCAGTCCGTGGATGGCGGTGCATCCGCCGGTCCTGTTCGCGGGCTTCGCGGCGGTGCTGGCGCCGGCGGTGCTGGCGGCGGGAGCGCTGGTGCGCGGCCCGCGGGACGTCGGCTGGGTGGTCGCGGCGCGGCCGTGGGCGCTGGCGGGCTGGGGGTTGCTCGGGCTCGGCAACCTGCTCGGGATGCTCTGGGCCTACGAGGAGCTGGGTTGGGGGGGCTACTGGGGCTGGGACCCGGTGGAGAACGCCTCTCTTCTTCCGTGGCTCGCCTCGACGGCGTATCTGCACGTGGCGACGGTGACCGAGCGGCGCGGGGCGCTGCTGCGGACGGCGGCGGCGCTGGCGTTCGCGACGGCGATCCTGCCGGTGTTCGGCACGTACCTGACGCGGTCGGGGATCGTGGCGAGCCAGCATGCGTTCGCGGAGACACCTGCGGCGGACGCCTTCCTGCTGCTGCTGTCGGGGCTGGCGGCCGCGGCGCTGGGTTTGCTGGCGTGGCGCTGGCGCCGCTGGGGTCGCGAGGCGGCGCGGCTCGAGGCGTGGGCGTCGCGCGAGGCGGGTGCGGTGTTGGCGGTGCTGGTGCTGGTGGTGATGATCCTCGCCGTCGCCCTGGCGACGCTCGCCCCGTTGCTCGGTCGCTGGTTCCTCGGCGGGCCGTTGCAGGTGCAGCCCGAGGGGTATGCGCGGTTCATGGGTCCGCTGGCGCTGGTGCTGCTGGCGTTGACGGCGATCTGCCCGATGCTGGCCTGGCGGCGGACCGCCGGGCGGCGCTTCGCGTCGGCGCTCGCGGTGCCGGCGGTCGCGGCGCTCGCCGCCGCCCTGCTCCAGTCCATCGCCGGGGGGCCGGCGGGGCTGGGACCGGCCGCGGGGGGCCGATGGCACGGCTACGCGACGTTCGCGTTCCCGCTGGCGGCGTGCGTCGTGGCCGCGGCGGCGTCGGACGTGGTGCGCGCGCTCCGGGCGCG
>JAAZOP010000087.1 GCA_012797735.1 Myxococcales bacterium | reverse complement strand
GGCCGCTCCCGCCTCGCCGCCGCCCGCCTGCCGTGGCTGGTGGTGCGGACCCGGCTGGAGTTGGACGACGACGGCCGCGCCCTGCTCGACGATTTCGCCCGGCGCTCCGGCCTGGCGGGCGGGGCGGAATGAGGGTCGAGGCGTTCCGGCAGGGAGGGCTCGCCCCCCTTCGCCCTCCGGGCTTCGGCGAGTTCAGTCTGCCCTGCGACTCGAAAAAGCGACGGATCGGGACTTGTAGCCCGCGTGACTACGGAGCCGCTCGGAAGGTCCGAAGGGCCAATCCGTCGACCGAGGCGAAGACCGCGCCGTAGCCGACATCGCTGGACACGATGGCCCAGGGCAGTTGGAACGACATGGAGCCGTTCACGAGATCGGGGTCCCCCACGGGGACGCCGCGGCGATCGACGTTCACGAGGAACAGTCGGTCGTCGGGTTCCGGCGGTGACAACTCGACGGCCAGGAGCAGGGCCGCACCCAGGTCGCGCGCGGCCAGGCGCATGTAAATCACGGCCTCGCCGAGCCCTGCGTCAAGGAGATCGAGGCAGCCGGGCGGACCCAGCAGGTCGCCTCCGGAGGATCCGAAGCGGGCCGAACAGACGACCGAGAAGTAGTCGTGACCGTCGCGGAGTTCCCAGGCGACCGCGAACTCGCCGCCGGCGTGCTCCACGTCGCGGATCATCCCGTGGTCGCTCAACATGCCCGAGGGGATGGCGCGACCGAGTTCGCGGTCGATCCACAGGACGCGCGGCGCGCAGGACGCGCCCAGATACGTGTGCGGCCCACGTCCCGAGAAGCTGACGGCGAAGCCGAGGTCTCCCGCCGCGACGTTGATCATCCCGAACGCCTCGTCCTCGACGGTGATCGGCGCCGGGCTGTCCCGCAGCGTTCCGAAGCGGTCGACCAAGGCGACCCGAAGCATCAAGGCGCCGCTCGACGGCGCGCAACTCATCGGGGCGCCCGGAGCGCCCGACGTCCACGCCACGACGAACTCCGCCCCGGTCCAGTCGGCGTCGAAGGACCTCGCCGTGCCGTCAGGAACCGCCAGAACGGGGGGCCAATAGGGCTTCCCGTCGGGGTCGAGTCGCAGCATCACGATTCCCGAACCGCGATCGATGTGGAACAACCCGAACCCCTCGCCCGTCCAGACAAGCCGAACCGAGGCGAAGTCGGAAGCCGGGTACCGCCAGTCGGGCCCCGCCGGACGGCCGGCACCGTCGAAGCGCAGGAAGTGGAACTGGTAGGCATCATCCGCGGGATCGACGGGCGTCAGGTCTTCGCAGAGCGCCACCGCGAACTCGCGGCCGGTCCAGGCCAGGTCCAGGGTCAGGTCGCCCGGAACACCCACTCCCTCGATGACGGTCGGCGCGTCCTCGTCCGGCACGTAGTCGGTCGCGTCAGGATCGGGAGGTGGGAGCGGTTCCCCGTCCCCGAGCCGGCATTTCCAGTCGCAGCCGTCGCCGTTGAGCCGGTTCCAGTCGTCGCACTCCTCGCCCTCGTCCACGATGCCGTTGCCGCACTGGGCGACGTACGGGACATCGACCGGGCGGGCGTCGAGCATCTCGGCGCCGGCCCAGTCCGGATACGGAGGCCACCACTCATCGGCGGCCTCACGCCCTTCTTCTTCCGCCGGCGCGTCCACCACGTCGGTCTCACCAGCATCGCCGGCGTCGTCCTGCCCCGTACCGTCCGCATCGACGACCGGTGCGCCGGAACATGCCGAGAGCGCCAGGACGGCGACCAAGCCTGCGATCGGTGTGCCTAGTAGATGCATCCGTAGTACTCACAACTGGTCGGAGAACCCGACAACTCGTAGTTGTCATAGCCAGAGCCGCAGTCGGCGACGGACCACCCGTCCGAATCGCGGAGGCAGTCGGCGTCGCTTTCTCCTCTTAGCCGATCCGAGGTGCCGGTTCCACCATCCACGATGTCGGCACCGTAGTATCCCCAGAGGTAGTCGTCGCCCGCCTCGCCATAGATCTGGTCGTTGCCGACCCATCCGTCCAGGATGTCGTCGCCGCTGCCACCGTAGATCACGTCGGCGCAGTCGCTGCCGTTCACCGTATCGACACCGAATGAGCAGTAGACGAGGATCTCCGGGCAAGTTGCCCGATCCATGGCGTAGACGTACTCATAGTCCTCACCGCAGAGCACGTCGCCCAGGGTCGTCCTGGCGAAGTCGAAGGTGTCGTCGCCCCCGTAGCCGTACACGAGAACGAGATCTCCGGTGCCCGTGTAGCAACCACCGTACTGCCATTCGTCCTCGACGCAAGCGACGTACTGGTACCCCGAGCCGCAGAGCCAGTTGGATCTCTGCCCCACCAGTATCTCGTCGCCCGAACCCGTGCCCGTGAACGTCGAGTTGGTCCCGAGGATCCCGAAGTCCCGTTCGGAATCCTCGTCGACGTATCCGTCGCCCTCTTCCGACGCCGAAGCCGCTGCCACGGCGAACGTACCGGACGCCACGACCGCGACCACGATGTTCACCAAACCCGTCCTGATGAGCCATCCGCTCCGAATCATCGTTGCCTCCCTGCGCCGGTGCGACATGAGCCGTCGAACCATGCGCCCGGCTCCCCACCCAGGCACAACCCTCGGCCGGGAGCCGCCCAGTTTGACCTTGTCCGTCACCTCCTCTGCCCGCTGCAGCGGATCGGGCGGACCCCGCTGCCTCGGATCCGATCGCGTGCGGCAGGCCAGAATGGCCGCCGGACGTCCGGGAAGGGCCGCCCATCGCGACCTCAGGGCACGGTGACGAGCGGCCCGCTGCTCGTGGTGCGCCCGCGGTTCTGGTACAAAGGGGTCGAAGGGGGGGGGGCGCTGCAGCAAGAATTCGACGTGCGAACGGATGCGCTCGCCGGGCGGTCGTTCCACGCCAACTCGTGCAGCCGTCACCGCATGCCGCAGTGCGCACGCGAAGAGGCCGTGCCGGCGGAGTCGCCACTTGCATCACCTGCCTGAAGTGTGGATGAGCCAAACAGGGCTGTCAAGTCGATCCTCAGAGTCGACTCTCATAGTCGATGTTCACGGTGAATGCTCACGCTGCATGCCTGCGGGGCCTCGACCACCTCGAGCACCAGGCGGAGCATCCGTCGGTCCACTTCGTCCATGGTCCTCCGGTCCCCCTGAGGGCGCGCACCACAGCACGGCTCGTCGAGGGGCCGCTCCCAGGGCCATCGCATCTAACCATGTGTGATCTCGGTTGGATAGGGATGGCGTTCGCCGGGAATTTCGTAGTTGCGTCGGTGCATGGTCTTCTCCGGATCCATGAAGACGACGAAGAGGCAGGTGGAGGAGGCGGAACTGC
>JAAZOP010000086.1 GCA_012797735.1 Myxococcales bacterium | reverse complement strand
CGGCGGCCCGGCCGGCTGCGCGGCGGCCGCGGCGGCCACGCAGAAGCCGATCGCCGCGGCCAGCGGCGGACCGGACCGGACCGGGTGGCGGGTCGTGCGCGTCGTTCGTCGTCGTCGCATCGCGGCTGCTCCCTTCGGGCCCCGGCGTCCGGGGCCCCGTCGTTCCGTGCGGGGAGCGACTGTATCCGGGGCCCCGCGCGGCCGGCAACGGGAGATCCGGAAGAAACGTCAACCGGCGAAGATGCGGAGCACCGCGGTCCAGTCGTTGCGGCCGTCGGCGGAGACGAACGGCACCCGCCACAGCCGCGCCTCCGCGCCGGGCGCGGGACGGACGCGGAGCAGCGCCGCGCCGACCCAGTCGTCCTTGCGCAGCGCGACGAGGTCGACCCCGCGACGCAGCACGCACACCGGCTCGGCCCGCGGCGGGTCCGCCGGCGCCACGCGCAGCAGATCCTCCAGCGTCACCGCCTCCGGCACGCGCGGCCCGGGCGGGAAGATCGTGAACTGCTCGGGACGCTCCAGCGCCGCGTACAGGTCGGCGATGTCGGCGCCGGCGTCCTCCTCGAGCGCCAGCAGGACGAGCAGCAGGCGATCGGCGTGCTCGCGCGGGGCGGCGGTCCGCAGCACGGTCCGCCCCAGCTCCACGGTCTGCGGGCAGCCGCCGCGGGCGGCGACCCGCTCCAGCGCCCGGGCGAGCATCTGGGGCGCCGTCGCCTCGGGCACCGCGTACGCGGCGCACAGCAACGCCGGCTCGGGAGCGCCGCGCAGCGGCCCGTCGTACGCGCGCGCCAGATCCAGCGCCTCCAGCCTGACCTCGACCGTGACGCTGCTCGCCCTGCGCTCCGCACACGCCGCGGCCGTCGCCGCGAGGCGCGCGCGGGTCCGGTTGCGGCGGTGTCGAGCGCGGCGGCCCCGTCCCATCGGGCGCACGATGACGAAAGTCGGGACTTCGGGCAAGAGGTAGCGCGCTCCGTCGCGCGGACGGCGCGCCCGGCTCGCGGGAGACCGCCGGGACGCCGTGTGGCCGAAATCGCTTGACCCACCCCCCCGACCCCCACTAGCGGGTGGAAGGGCGGGGGCTGCCCGTGGAACGAAGGAGGAGCGAATGAGCGGCAACGGCCCGGGTTCCTCGACGGAGAAGCTGAACATCGCGGTGGTCGGCGTCGGCCCCGTGGGCTCGATCCTGGCCGCGTGGCTGGCCAGGGCGGGGCACCACGTCGGCGTGGTCGACATCGACGAGCCGCACATCGCGGCGATCCGCCGGGACGGGATCCACGTCGAGGGGTTTCGCGAGGCGCACGGGAAGCCGGCGGAGGCGGTGCACAAGTGCAGCGAGTTGAGCCGCCGGCACTGGGACTTCGTCGGCATCTCCACCAAGGCCTCGATCCTGCACACCGTCATGCCCGACGCCGCCCTCCTGGCGGGCCGGGACGGCTACGTCATTTCGGTCCAGAACGGTCTCGACACGGAGGGCGAGATCGTGGACGTCGTCGGCAAGGACCGCACGCTGCGGATGATCGTCAACTACGCGGGCGGCAAGGTGGCCGACGGCCGGATCCGGATGATGTTCTTCAACGGCAAGAACGCGATCGGCATGCGGTCCCCCGCCGGCGAGGCGGCGGCCCGTCGCTTCGCCGCGCTGCTCGACGCCGCCGGCCTGGAGAGCGAGTTCACCGACAACGTGCGGAAGTTCGAATGGGAGAAGACGATCCTCAACGCGGCGATGAGCCCGCTGTGCGCGCTGACCCACCTGACGATGCGGGAGTGCTTCGAGAACCCGAAGATGAACGCCCTCTCCAAGGCGCTGCTCGTCGAGGGGATCGCGGTGGCCAAGGCCGACGGCTACGAGTGGGATCCCGGATTCCTCGACCACTGCGTGACCTACCTGTCGAAGGCCGGACACCACCGGGCCTCGATGTGGGTCGATGTGGCGAACAGGCGCCCGACCGAGATCCGGTTCCTCAACGGTCGTATCGCCGACCTGGCCGACCAGCGCGGGATCCCGGCGCCGCTCCACCGGATGATCGCGACGCTGATCGAAGGGATCGAACAGAGCTGGACCTCGCCCCACCGCTGAGTCCGGAATCCCGGACCGCGCCGGACCTGGAAGGTGATGCCGTCGAACCGCAGGCCGTGCGGCGCGAGGCACGTCCTGCCGCTTCTCCGGCCGCCTCCGCGGCGGCGCCGGCGTCGCGTCGGCCGCGCCGGCCCGCGGAGGCAGGTGTGGCGCGTCGAGGATCGCGCGGCGCGCGTCCGGAGCTTCGTGGCGCGCCGGGATCCGTTCGACGCGGCGAGGGTCAGGAGACCGCCCGGCGCTGCGGGTCGATCCGCAGGTGCTCTCCGCCGTCGATCACCTCGCGCAGGTGCCGCACGGCGGCGTACAGGTCGCGGAACGACGTGGACAGCGGCGACGGGGCGAACCGGATCGTGTCCGGCGGCCGAAAATCGCCGATCACGCCGCGGCGCCGCAGCGCCTCCTTGATCCGCAGCGCGTCGGCGGCGCGCGTCAGGGCGACGTGCCCGCCGCGCCGCGCCGGGTCCCGCGGCGTCGCGACCCGGAAGCCGTACGGCGCGTCCGCCAGGCGGGCGTCGGCCAGCCGGATCAGGTACTCGGTGAGCCGCAGCGACTTCTCGCGCAGCCGCTCGATCCCCGCCTCCTCCAGCACCCGCAGCGCCCCATCGACCGCCGCCGCGCCGAGGATGCCCGGCGACGAGACCTGCCAGCCGCCGGCGCTCCGCGCGTGCTCGAAGTCCGGGGCAAGGTCGAACTGCCGCTCCTTGACGCAGCCGAACCAGCCGGCCAACCCGGGGCCCCGCTCGAAGTGCCGCCGCGCCACGTAGAGGAATGCCGGCGCCCCCGGCCCGCCGTTGAGGTACTTGTAGCCGCACCAGACCGCGAAATCGACGCCCCATGCGTCCAGCCGGTGGGGCACCACCCCCGCCGAATGGGAACAGTCGAAGCCGATCGGAATCCCGCGCTCGCCCGCCGCTACCGCCAGCCGGGCGACGTCGAGGAGCTGGCCCGAGCGGTACAGCACCGCGGGGAGCAGCGCCAGCGCCACCTCCTCCGTCATGCCCGCGATCAGATCCTCCTCGCGGACCAGGCCGTCCTCCGCCGCGCCGACCAGCACCAGGTGTTCCGCCGGGTCGAGGCCGTGCAGCGCGATCTGGCTGCACAGCGCGTAGAGGTCCGTCGGGAACTCCAGCGCGCAGCCCAGAATCCGCGTCCGGCGCCCGGCCGGCCGGTAGAACGTGGCGACCAGCGAATGGATGTTGTAGGTCGTCGTGCCGGTGCAGACCACCTCGTCCGGCGCGGCACCGACCAGCGCGGCGGCGCGGGCGCCGAGCGTCTCGGCCAGCCAGAACCACGGCGGATCCGCGTCGAGCCATCCGCCGATCGCCAGCTCGCGCCACTGCTGCATCGCCCGCGCCACCGCCGCCTCGGCGTCGAGCGACGGGAGACCGAGCGAGTTGCCGAGCAGGTAGATCGTCCCCGGCGGCCCGTGGAATCTCGCGCGGAACGGGGCGAGCGGATCGGCGGCGTCCAACTCGGCGGCGAACGACTCGTCGGTCGAGAAGCGTTCCATGACGGCCCGAGGGTACCACGACTCTCCCGCCGCGTCCCGGTCGCGCGCATCCGGGCGTGGGCCCGATCGCGCCCGCGCACGCGCACAGCGTGGCCAGGGGCCGCCACCAGACGCGACGCCTGGGCCGCGCGTCGAGGGTCAAGGGTGGAGAGTTTCGTCGGCTGCCGCGACGAATTCGGAAGGGAGGAGATCCGGGCGATGCCGATGACCATGCCCGCGCCCACCACCGGAGTTCCTTCGAGCGGTTCGGGCGGAAGCTGCCGGCCGGCGCCGGAGATGTCCGTCGGCATCGAGCCGCGCCCGTCGAGCCGCGTCGCGCTGCGCCCGACCTTGACACCCGCGGGGGCGCATCCGCAGAGTGCGCGCCGTGCCCGAGGCAGGCCGCGCGACGCCGGGGTGCGGGTCGCGCGGGGTCGCGGGCGGGGAGCATCGGGATGAACCACCGTGACATCCTTCTCGTCGCCGGCGCCGCGCTCGCGCTGGCCGCCGGCTGCGGCCGCAGGCCGGGGGACCCCGGACGGATCGTGCTGGCGACGACAACCTCGGTCCGCGACTGCGGACTCCTCGACGTGCTGATCCCGGCCTTCGAGCGCGAGACCGGCATCCGGGTCGCGCCGATCGCGGTCGGCAGCGGCGAGGCGTTGCGGATGGGACGCGACGGGAACGCCGACCTGCTGCTGGTCCACGATCCCGAGGGCGAGGCGGCGTTGCAGGCGGACGGGTTCGTCGCCCGAGACGAGGAGATCCTGCGCTCCCGCTTCGTCCTCGTCGGGCCGGCGGCGGACCCGGCCGGGGTGGCCGGGCGGGACGACGCGGCCGCGGTGTTCCGCGCCCTCGGCACCGGCGCGGCGCCGTTCGTCTCGCGCGGCGACGACTCCGGCACGCACCGCCGCGAGCGACGTCTCTGGGCGGCGGCCGGCGTGCAGCCGGAAGGGCGACCCTGGTACGTGTCGGTCGGCGCCGGGATGATGCACGCGCTGCGCGTGGCGAACGAACGGCAGGCCTACTGCCTCACCGACCTCGCCACCTGGCTCGCGGGAAAGCCGGGCTTGGACCTCGCGTTGCTGGTCGATTCCGACGGCGCCGACTGGGCCAATCTCTACTCGGTGCTGCTGCTCTCGCCCGAGCGCTTCGGCTCGCGGAACCACGAGGGGGCGCGGCGCTTCCTGGACTTCGTGACCCGCGGCGCGGGCCGGGAGATCCTCCGGCGCTTCGGCGAAGCCGAGTTCGGCCACCGGGTCTTCACCGTCCCGCCCGACCCGTGACCGGGTCGCTCCCCGCCGCGCCCGCGCGGCGCACGGACCTCCGCCGCGACGGACCCGAACGGCACGCGCGATCCGGCGCGGCCAGGCGTCTACGAGACCCAGGTCATCTCGACCGACAGCGGATACCAGCGGCCCGCTGTGGCCGCGCACGAAGGACCGCAGAAAGCCGCGCTTTCAAGTGCGCGTTGACAGACGAACGGACGCCGCTGGGGACGATCGGCGATGGCCGGGCAGCTGGGCCCGCCGCGCGGCCGGCGGCCGGCGATTCCGGAGGCGGTCAACAACCCCGTGGCGCTGTCCTCCCGGGTGCCGCTGGCGTATCATCGTCTGGCTTGGAGCGGCCGAGGAGGGTCGTCTCATGGACTTGCAGCTGCTCGAACGGCTCCTGAACCGCGAGGACGAACGCGTCGAGTGGAAGGAGTCGCCGCGCGACGCCAACGAGATTCTCCGCGCCGTCTGCGCCCTCGCGAACGATCTGGGCGGAACCGGAGCACCAGGCTACCTGCTCATCGGCGTGACGAAGACCGGCCAGATCGTCGGGGTGACGGAGGACGCCGCGAAGCTCGACGAGGAGCAGCGTGCCATCGCGGATCGGCTGCGGTCCACGAAGATCCTGCCCACACCCTCGTTCGACGTCGTCCCCATGCCCTGCCGGGGGAAGACGCTTCTTGTCGTCCAGGTTGCACCCTATCCGGTGCCGCCGGTCGTCGAAGTGAACGGCGTGGCCTGGGTGCGTACCGGCCCCACGACGCGCCGGGCGACGGACGCCGACCTCGCTCGACTGCGCGAGCGGCGGCCGGAGCACCTCCTTCCCTTCGATAGCCGTTCGGTGCCGGGAACCGGGCTGGCGGACCTGGACACCAGGCGACTGCGCGCGGAGTACGAGGCCGCCCGGGAGTCGAACGGTGTTGGCGAGACATTTCCGGACTTCGCGGCTTGGCTCACCCAGCTCGAGCTGGGCAAGCCGGTCCAAGGGACCTGGACGCCTTGCGCGGCGGCGCTCCTGGTCCACGGGATGAGCCCACAGACGTTCTTCCCCGGCGCCATCGTCGAGTTCGCCCGCTACGGCGGCCCGGACGTCTCGGCACCGATCACGATGCGCCGGACGGTCACCGGCAGCCTTCCCGATCAGCTGGACGCCCTGTGGGCCGTGCTGGCCGCCAACCTCACCGACTTGCCAGCCGCCACCGAGGGAATCCGAGAACCGTACGCCCCCGAGTACCCGCTCGAGGCCTTGCGCGAGCTGGTGCGCAACATGGTCCAGCATCGCCAGTTCGACGCCACGCACGCCCCGGGCCGGATCGAATGGTACGAGGACCGCATCGAGTTCTCCAATCCGGGACGGCCGTTCGGGCGAGCCGCCGAAGGCGAGTTCGGTACACACTCCGACTACCGGAACCCCGCCGTCACGAAGCTACTGGTCCGACTGGGATACGTGCAGCGGCTGGGCCGCGGGATTCGACTCGTCCGACACCTCCTCGCGGCGAACGGCAACCCACCGCTCGAGGTGGACACGGACGGGTTCACCCGGGTCGTCGTGAGGAGGCGGCCATGACGTCGCTGGCCCTCTTCAACAACAAGGGCGGTGTCGGGAAGACCACGTTGACCTTCAACATCGCCCACACCCTGGCCCGGATGGGGAAGCGCACGGTCGTCCTCGACTTCGATCCGCAATGCAATATCTCGGCCATCTTCCTGGAGGAGGACACCATCGAGGGGATCTGGTACGGCGCCGCACTCGAGGCCCACGTCGCCGGATGCGTGGATGCCGTGCGCCGCGGCAGGGGCGATGTCCGTTTGCCGAAGCTCGTCGAGGTGGCCGAGAATCTGTGGCTGCTGCCCGGCCACCTGGAGCTGAGCCGCTTCGAGCAGACCTTGGCCGAGGAGTGGTCCAAGACGATGGCGTTGGACAACGAGCGCGCGCTCGACGTGACCACGGCGCTCGACGTGCTCTCCGACCATGCGGCGACGGCGGTCGAAGCACAGGTGGTGCTCTTCGACCTCGGGCCCAGCCTGGGCGCATTGAACCGGGCGGCGCTCCTGGCCTGCGATGCCGTGGTCCTGCCGCTGGCGCCCGACCTGTTCAGCTTGCAGGGTCTCATGAACGTGGGTCCGACGCTCCGGGAGTGGCGGCAGGACTGGAACACCGTCCGCAACACGCGGATGGAAGGGAGGCCGCAGGCGGATCTCGATCGCCACGACTTCCGGCCGATCGGGTACATCGTGCAGCAGCACCTCGCGCGTGTCGACCGACCCGTCCGAGCGTACTCGAAATGGGTGGAGCGCATCCCGGAAACGTACCACCGCTTCGTGCTGGACCGGGAACCGCCGGCGCTTGACGGCACTCATCCGGACCCAGAACGGATCGCGCTGATCCGGCATTTCGCCAGCCTCGTGCCGTTCGCACAACTCGCGCGCAAGCCGCTGTTCGACCTCAAGCAGGCGGACGGCATCGGCGGCGGGCAGATCCAAGCCGTGGCGAGGTGCCGCAAAGAGTTCGAGGCGTTGGCTCAGGAGATTCTCGCACGGCTGGATCGCATGGAGCGGTCCTCCGCCACCGGCGCCGAGCAGCCATGACGCCAGATAGCTGTATCCGATTCGGCAACACCTCGCGACAGGAAGCGGCGCAGCGGCGGAATGTCGAGGCCGGCGTCCTCGTCCGGGATCGGGCGTTCGCCCGCGCCCTCCAGGGCCAATTCGATGCCTTGGTGGAGCACGGCCTCGTCCGGCGGCTCCCCGGCTCGTGATGCCCATCACCCCATGATGAACTGCGAGTCGGCGATCGAACGCCTCGTGCGAATCCCGCAGAGCGGAGGTATCGCGATCGTCCACCGTGCGGTGCATTGCGGTCTGAGACTCCAAGGCGAGCACGAGAAGATCGTCAATCACAAGAAGATCGTGGTGTATCCGCGTGTTCGTGGCGGGTCTGGAGGGCAGCTTGCGGACGACGATCTGCCCGGCCGCCGCGGGCGGCCGCTGGTCGTTCGACCCGTTCCGCCAGCAGAAGTAGTCCAGCTGACCGACCGTGTGGCATGATCGGCGCTCGGATCTCGGGCGGATCGAGCTGAGGCTGCTTGCGAAGCGAGCCGTCGGAGAGGACCACTGCGGGGACCACTTTCTCGTTGCTGCGGGTTCCGTTCCGTGACCGGGCGTTACGCTTCGTCCTCGATGCTGTTGGTGAAATCGTTGTGAACCCGATGATCGCCCACAGCCCCTACGAGACCCAGGTCATCTCGACCGACAGCGGATACCAGCGGCCCGCGATGCAGCGGAGCTCGATGCGGCGGCCGACGGCGTTGAGGCGGCCGCGGTACTCGGTGACGTGCACCGTGGCGCGGGCGCCGTCCTCCGAGAAGTCGACGGTCTCGAGCGGCGACCCGACCGAGCGCCACTCGCCGTCGAGTCCCTCCTCGCGCCGCATGTCGAACGAGAAGTAGGTCGCCCCGTCCAGCCCGACCCGCCGCTGCAGTTCGGCGGCCTCGGCCTCGGAGAGCCAGATCACCGGTCCCGGATATCCCTCGTACTGCAGGTTGACCTCCGGCGGGCCTTCGACGAACAGCGGGGCGTCGCCCGGGGTGAAGGCGAAATTGCCGAAGAAGGCGGCGTGCAGCACCCCGAGGCGCGAGCAGCCGGCCGCGGTCACCGTCTCGGGACACGGACGGCAACCGTCGTCGGGCCGCTGGCCGTCCTGACCCGCAGGGCAGCCGGTGTCCGGCGAAGCGGCGCACGGCGGCGGGGCGTCCGAGCCGCGGCCGCGCGGGGCGGGGTCGAGCGGATCGGGCAGGCCGTCGCCGTCCGAATCGGCCCGTGCCGGGTCGGTGTGCAGCCGCGCCTCCAGGAGGTCGGTCCAGCCGTCGCCGTCCGTGTCCTTCCGCAGCGCGGCCCAGGTGAAGGTCAGCCGCTGTTCGACCTCGGGCGGCGGTTCCTCGCCCGCCATCGCCCCCATCATCCCGCAGATCGCGCAGTCCGGCCCCTCGTCGACACGCCGCACGGTCACCACCGCGCCGTCCCGCGTCGGCTCGACGCCGTCGATCGTCAGGCCGTAGGTCGAAGTTTCCCCGGTGAACATCGGCAGCAGATCGCCGGACGCCTCGGCCCGCAGCCACAGGTCGCTGGTGCCGCCGGCGGCGTAGGCCACGAACGCCACCACCTTGCCGTCGTCCGAGGTGCGGCGCGTCGGGCCGTCGGCCGGCGCGGGGGCGTCCGGGTCGCCGCCGAGGAACCCGGCGTCGTCGAACCGTCGCCCCGCGGTCCCCTCGACCGCCCGCGGCAGCCACGGCTCGGCCCGCCGCGACCGCTCGGCGCGATAGGCATCGAGCTTCGCCAGTGCTTCCGGGGTGCCGATCGCGGCGAGGCCCTGGAGGGCGAGCGAGCGTCCGCTGGCGCTCCAGGTCTCGGCGTCGTCGAAGATGCCGGCGAGCAAGTCGAGGGCTCTGGGGTCGCCGCAGACCGCGAGCGCCTCGAGCAGCCGATCGAGGAAGGCGGCGTGGAGTTGCGCCGGGTCGGGAGTTTCTCCCGGGAACGCGCCGCCGTAGGGGAGCGGCGGCGGCGGCACGAACGCCTCGACCATCGCCGGCACCGCCTCCGGATCGGGCAGGTACCGCAGCACGGTCGCCGCGAACAGCCGTTCGGCCGGCCGCGGGCTGCCGAGCGCGGCGCGGACCGCGGGCCGGATCGCCTCGCCCGACAGCACGAACTCCTTCGCCTCGTTGTCGAGCGGGAATCCCAGGGGCACCCGGCCCCGCTCGATCCGGTCCGCCGCCTCCGCGATCCGCTGCTCGAACGTCGTCGCTTCCAGGCGCGACGGTCCGGCCGTCGTCGCATCGACCACCACGAAGCCGCCGGCGAGCGCGACGACGATCCGCCGGGCGTCGGCGAGCAGCCCCTGGACGGGCCCCGAGAACCCCTCGCTGACGCGCCAGGGCCGCAGCGTGCGGCCGTCGAGCAGCACCAGGTGCTTGCTCGCGCACGTCTCGTTCGTAGCATAGGCGACCGAGTCGCCGGCGACGGCGATCCCCGCCAGGCATTGCGCCGGCCACCACTCCGTCTCCGCCGGCCACTCGGGGCGCGGCCGCAGCAGTCCGGTCAGGTCGGTCTCGGCGAGGAGCGCGCCGGTCCCGAGCGCGATGCGGCGCAACGCCGCGGCGCTCGTGACGATCAGCTCGTCCCCCGCGACGCTCGCCGTGACGTCGGTGGTCGGCAGCTCGTGTTCCCAGACCGCCTCCCACGAGGGGATGCGGCGGGCGACGAACTTCGTACGGGTCTCGTCCGCCGTCGCCTCGGCGACGACGAGCAGTTCGCGCCAGCCGAAGGCGCCCTGCACGTACCCCGGCATCCGCGCCTCGCCCGCGCGGCCGCCGTCGGCGAGCCGCCGGAACGTCAGCTCGGTCCAGTACTCGCCCAGCCCGGATGCCTCGTCCGCCGGGACGTCCTCGGCCTTCGCGCGGCCGTCCGGCCCGCACGTCTTCTCGCGCCGACCGCCGGTTTCGGCACCGGGTCCCGCCGCCTCGTCGTCGTACCCGGCCGCGGTCCCGTCGTATCCCGCCGCGGTCTCGTCGTACCCCGCCGCGGTCTCGTCGTACCCCGCCGTCTCGTCGTCGTACTCGGGCGGCGAGTGCCAGGTGACGACGACGACGTGGTTCGCGGTGACGCGCAGGAAGGTGTCCTCGGCGATCGAGTCGGACCAGGCGACGTCGCCGGTGCGCCGGTCGAGGGCGACGACCCTGGTGTCGGCGGGGGCGCTCCAGTCGGGGAGCGAGTCGGGGTCGCTCGGGTCCTGGAGCGGGCGCCGCAGGGTGCGCACGACGAGCCGGTCGGCGACGACGTAGCCGCCGCCCTCGACGGGGCCGGGCAGTTCCGTGCGCCAGCGACGCTCTCCCGCCGCGAGGTCGATCGCGGAGACGACCGGGCCCTGCGCCACGTACAGCGTCCCGTCGCGTTCGATCGGCGGCATCCGCTCGCCGTAGGGGTCATCGCCCGCGAACGGCAGCGACCAGCGTTCGGCGCCGGTGTCGAGGTCGAGGCCGACGAGGCGGGCGGGGGTGTCGTAGTCCGGGCGGTCGATCACGACGAGCAGGTTGCCGGCGGACCACAACGCGACCGGCTCGGGACCCGGGCCGAAGAAGCCCTCGGCGGGAAGGCGTTCCCACAGCACGACCGGGCCCGGCAGCGCGGCCGGGTCCTGCGGCAGCGCGGCCGGGTCGATCGCGGCCTCGCCGCGGTGCGGGCCGGCGCCCTCGGCGAGGCCGGGGCCGTAGTCGTACGGCGCGCCCGAGATCGCCTCGGGGGGCAGTTGGCCGGGACGACCGGTCCCGGCGTGGGGTCCACAGGCGGCGATCAGCGCGGCGGCGACCGTCGCGAACCAACGAGCGGCTCGATTCCTCTGTGGGCGCATGGTCTCCTCCCCGTCCTCAATCCCGGATGCCCGTTCGTGTCTCCGACCGGGCGGATTGTGACACGAAAGGATCGGGCGTCGAGCCGGCCCGCCGGCCCACCGCCGGTCAGTTGGGCTCGGATTCCTCCTTGAGAAGGTCCTGGAGCAGCTTCTTCTGGCGGCGGGAGAGCTGGCGGGGGACGGTGACGCGGACGACGACGACGAGGTCGCCGCGGCCGCGGCCGCGCAGGTGGGGGATGCCGAGGCCGCCGAGGCGGAAGCTGTCGCCGGGTTGGGTGCCCGCGGGCAGTTCGACCTCGGCGTCGCCCTCGAGGGTCGGGACGCGGATCGTGGCGCCGAGGGCGGCGCGGGCGAAGGCGACGGGCACCTCGACGTAGAGATCGTCGCCCTCGCGGCGGAAGGTCGGGTCGGGTTCGATCGAGGCGGTGACGAGGAGGTTGCCGGGGGGTCCGCCGAGGGTTCCCGGTTCGCCTTCGCCGAGGATCCGGATGCTGACGCCGTCGGAGATGCCGGGCGGGAAGGCGACTTCGATCTCGCGTTCCTCGAGGCGTTGGCCGGAGCCGTTGCACGTCTCGCACGGCTCGCCGATGCGGACACCGGTGCCGCCGCATTCGGAGCAGGTGGTGGTGAGGACGAACGCGCCGCGGGCGTGGGTCACCTGGCCGCGGCCGCGACAGGCGGCACAGGGGCGCGGGCTGGTGCCGCGCCGGGCGCCGGAGCCGCCGCACTCCTCGCAGACCACGGGGCGGCCGACGTGAACGGTCTTGGTGGTGCCGAAGGCGGCCTCGCGCAGCGTGAGGGTGACGGTCTTGCGCACGTCGCGACCGGGGCGCGGGGCGTTCCGGCGCCCGCGGCCGCGGCGGGTGCCGAAGCCGAAGAACTCGCCGAAGATGTCGTCGAAGTGCTCGAAGATGTCCTCGATGCCGGTGAACCCGCTGTACCCCGCGCCGCTCAGTCCCTCGTGCCCGTAGCGGTCGTACAGCTCGCGCTTCTGGGGGTCCGACAGCACCTGGTACGCCTCGGAGACCTCCTTGAAGCGTTCCTCGCACGCCGGGTCGCCGGGGTGGCGATCGGGATGGCAGTCGAGGGCGGCGCGGCGGTAGGCGCGCTTGAGCGTTTCCGCGTCGGCGTCCCGCGGCACCCCCAACACCTCGTAGTAGTCGCGCTTGCCCTTCATCCTCGTCGTCGCGTCCGTCCGCCGCGCGGTCTTCCGGCCTTGCGTCCCGTTCAGCGCCCTTCGTCCGCCGGCCGCCGGGCGAAGCCCATCCCGCCGAACAGCGTCTCGGGGTCGAGCCGGAGGTCGAAGCCGAAGACGCGGGTCAGCACGAGGTACAGGATCGCGGCGGCGAGCGCCAGTCCGAGCAGCGAGGTGACGGCGAGGCCGGCACCGACGGAGGCGGCGGCGAGGCCGGCCAGGGCCACCGCGGCCCGCTCGAGCCGCGAACCCTCCCCGCGGCCCTCGAAGGCCGCCCGCACGATCCGGGCCACCGGCTCGCCGTCGGTCCCCATCGCGCGACGCGCCCGCTCCCGCAGCTCCTCGAACCAGTCGCTCATCGTTCCTCCTCGCCGACGCGCACCGTCTCGATCGCGGCGACGGCTTCCTCGAGCGGACCCTGCCAATCGATCCGCGCCTCGAGCCGCTCGAGCGTCTCGCGCCGGCCGCGCGTCACCGGGTGCCGGGCGACGAACAGCGAGCAGCAATCGGCGTGGGGCCGGATCGAGACGTCGTAGGTCCCGATCCGGCGCGCGAGCCCGATCGTCTCCGACTTGTCGAAGGAGATCAACGGGCGCAGCACGGGCCGGTCGGCCGCCGCCTCGATGCAGGCCAGGTTCTCCAGGGTCTGGCTGGCGACCTGTCCGAGCGACTCGCCGGTGACGAGGGCCGGGGCGCCGGCCCGCTCGGCGACGCGGCCGGCGATCCGGACCATCATCCTGCGGTACAGGAGCACGAGCTGGTCGGCGGGGGCGCCGTCGCGCAGCCGTTCCTGGAGCTTGGCGAACGGCACGACGTGCAACGTCAGGCCGTCCTGGGCGCGCGCGAGGATCCGCGCCAGATCGACCGCCTTCTCGCGCGCGCCGGGGCCGGTGTACGGGAAGGCGTCGAAGTAGATCGCGTCGAGCGTCGCGCCGCGTTTCTGGGCGAGGTGTCCGGCGACGGGGGAATCGATCCCGCCGGAGAGCAGCAGCAGCACGCGGCCCGCGGTGCCGACCGGCAGGCCGCCCGCGCCCGGCACCGCTCCTTCCCAGGCGAACACCGCCTCGCGGCCCAGTTCGAGCCGGAACTTCCAGTCGGGGCGGCCGAGATCGACCGCCAGGCCGACGGCGGCGACGACGGCGGCGCCGAGCCGTTCGTTGACCTGCTGCGAACGGAGCGGGAACCGCTTGTCGGGACGCTCGGTGTCGATCGCGAACGTCCGGGCGCCGCGGGCCTGCGCCAGCCGCGCGCGGGCGACGGCGAGGCGCTCCCATGCCTCGGGCTCGCGCCCGAGCAGCCAGGCGGGCGAGATCGAAGCGATGCCGAACACGAGCCGGAGCCGCGCCAGCGCCTCGGGCGAGTGTCCCACGCCTTCGACGAGCAATCGGCCGTGGACGGGACGCACGACCGCCCCCAGGTCGGCGACCGCGCGCCGCACGCGCCGATCGACCGCCTCGACGAACTTCCACCGGTTCGCCCCCTTGAGGAACAGCTCGCCGTAGCGCACGACGAGCGCCTCGCGCAGCGGCGGATCGGGGGGCGACGGCGGCGGCGGCTCCTCTCCCCCGCCCTCGACGAGGGCCAGCGCGGGCCGCGGGCGCGGGGGGCGGGACGTCATCCGGCCGCCCCCGGGAGCGCGGCACGGGCCGCGGCGAGGAACGCATCGACGTCGTCCTCCGTCGTACCGCGCCCCATCGAGACGCGGATCAGCCCGACGTCGGGCGGAGCGCCGAGCGCCTCGAGGACGGCGGAGCGGGCGAGCCGGGAGTGGCAGGCCGAGCCGGCCGAGACGTACACGCCCTGCTGCTCGAGGCGGTGCAGGAACACCTCGGCCGGCACGCCCCGCAGGGCGAGCGCCACGAGGCCGGGGACGGCGCGGCCGGCGGGGACCAGGGGCGTGAGGCGGTCGCCGAAGGCGGCGACACCGTCGCGCAGGCGACCGTCGAGACGCAGGAGACGCTCGCGGGCGGCGGGACGTTCGGCGAGGACGAGCCGGGCCGCGGCGGCCAGCGCGACGGCGCCCGGGACGTTCTCGGTGCCCGCCCGCAGACCGTCCTGCTGCTCGCCGCCGAACAGCAGCGGACGCGGGCGCACATCGCCCGCCACCAGCAGCGCCCCGATCCCCTTCGGCCCGTAGACCTTGTGCGCGGTGACGGCGACGCTGGTCGCTCCGGCGACGTGGAGCGGCAGGTCGAGCTTGCCGAGCGCCTGCACGGCGTCGAGGTGCAGATGCGTCCCGGGGGTCGTGCGCGAGAGCGCCTCGACGAGCGCGGGGACATCGACGACGGTCCCGAGCTCGTTGTGCACGACGTGGACGGCGACCAGGACGGCGCCGGCGGCGGCGGCGGCGAGCCGTTCCACATCGATCTCGCCGGTCGGCTCCGGCGGGACGAGTTCGACCTGGGCGCCGAGGCTGCGGGCATGGTCGAGCGCGGCGAGGATCGAGGGGTGGTCGATCGTCGTGGAAACGAGCTTGCGGCGCCGGCCGCCGCGACCGAGGCCGAGTACGGCCAGGTTGTTGGCCTCGGTGGCGCCCGAGGTGAACACCACGCGGCGGAAGCGGGTGCCGACCGCATCGCGCACCGCGTCCCGGGCGCGCTCGAGCGCCCGGGCGGCGAGCACGCCCGGGGCGTGGCGCGAGGAGGGGTTGGCCCACGACTGCTCGAGCGAGTCGAGCAGCGCGGCGCGCACCTCGGGCGCGACGGGGGTCGTGGCGGCGTGGTCGAGGTACACCTCAGCGTTGGCCATCGGCTCCGGCTCCGGCCGCGGGGGTCTTCGCCGCGGCATCGACGGCCGCGAGCGCCGTGCGGATCTCGGAACGCTCGCAGGGCCAGCAGTCCCCGAACCCCAGCGGGCTGCAGCCGCTGGTGTTCCGGAAGCGGCGCAGGAACGGCTGCATCCGGGGGTCGGGCGCCGCGGCGATCTCCCGCAACACCGCCTTGCGCGCCTCGCAGCCGGCCACGCCGTAGGCGCGCAGCGGCAGCGCCAGGAAGGCGGGCAGCCCGTCCAGCAGCCCGCGCCGGGCGAGCAGATCGTGCACGCGCGTCACATGCTGGTTCGAGCGGAACGTCTCCAGCGTCGCGCGGGCCAGCGACTCCGCGACCTCCGGGCTCAGCGCAAGCTCCACGAACCGCTCCGCCGCCTCGGCGGTCGCGCGGACCGCCAGCGCCTTGACGGCCAACCCGAGCAGCTCGGTGCTGCCCGCGTACCGCGCATCGAGTTCCGCGGCCCGCAGGGCGTGGTCGAGCGCCGGGGCGTTCTTGCCGGAGCGGTGGAGCAGCACGGCGAGGTGGTAGTGGTAGTGGGCGTTGCCGTCGAGCCGGGCGCCGAGCAACTGGAGCTGTTCGAGCGCCTGGCGGAGGCGGTTCTGGGGCACGAGCGCCAGGGCCGCCGCTACCTCGGGGTCCCCGGCTTCGAACGCCGCCCGGTCGGCCGCCAGCGCGGCGGCGACGGCCTCGGCCGACGGGTTGATCACGTCCTGCAGGGAGGGGAAGAGCGGCGCGAGCGGCGGGGACGGCGCGTGCGGTTCCGTGGCCGTCGGGGGCGGCGGCGGGGTCGAGTTGCGGGCG
>JAAZOP010000085.1 GCA_012797735.1 Myxococcales bacterium | reverse complement strand
CGACACCACCAGCGCGAAGGCGGTGTCCCGCCGCAGCGGCTGGCCCCGGCCGGCGAGCACGCGGGCGTGCGGCGCCTGCGCCCGCAGCAGCCGTTCGGCTTCCCGCCACAGCCGCGTCTTGCCGATGCCGGGCGGGCCGGTGACCAGCACCGCGGCGGCGCGCCGGTCGCCGAGCGTGGTCTCGATGGCCTGGCGGATCTGGGCCAGCTCGGCCTGTCGTCCGACCAGGGCGCTCGGGCCCTCCTCGCCCCCGGCGTCCGCCTCGGACTCGCGACGGGACTCGCCGGCGGCGAGCAGCTCGAAGAACTCTCCGCGCAGGGGTTGGAGCGGCATGTCGCGGCCGAGGGCGCGGGCGGCGGCGGCGGAAACGGCGACACCGAGCGCCCCGGCCCGACAGCCGGCCTCGGCGGCCGCAAGCGCGGCACCTTCGATGCCGCCGCCGCCCTGGGAGGCGTGGCCGGAAGCGACGGCGACGCGCAAGGCGGCGGACCGCAGTTCCAGGGCGGCGCGGGCCGCCCGGCGCACCTCGTCCCCCTCCCACGCCTCGCCGCCGAACAGCCCGAGGGCGCGGTTGCCGAGCAGCGGGAGGAACAGGCCGCCCTGCCCTTCCACCGCCCGCTGGATCCGGTCCCGGTCGCGCACGCCCTCGGCCAGCAGCAGCGCCACCACGCGCTGTTCGCCCGGAGGAATCGACAGCGAGGCGCCGACCGCCGGCAGGGACTGGGTCGCGGCGAACGACAGGTCGGCGGAGGACAGCGCCCGGCCGAACGCTTCGGCCGTGGGCCAGCGTTCCTCCATCGGCTTGCGCAGGGCGCGCTCGATCACCGCCGCCAGCGGCGCCGGCACGCCGGGCGCGACCTGCGCCAGCGGCGGCGGATCTTCCATCAGCACCGCGACGACGCTCGCAAGCGGCGTGTCACGGGCGAACGGGGTGCGCCCGACGACGGCTTCCCAGAGGACGACGCCGAGCGACCACAGATCGGTGCGGTGGTCGAGGTCGGCCTGGCCGCGGGCCTGTTCGGGGGAGAGGTACCACGGGGTGCCGAGGACGGTGCCGACGGTGGTCAGTCGGGTCTGCTCGGCCTTCCACACCAGGGCGATGCCGAAGTCGAACAGCTTGACGGTGCCGTCCCGGCACAGGAAGAGGTTCGAGGGCTTGAGGTCGCGGTGGACGATGCCGGCGGCGTGGGCCGCGGCGAGGCCCCGGCAGACCTGGACGCCGACGCCCGCCGCCTCGGCGGGCGACAGCGGGCCGCGACGGAGCCGCTGTTCCAGGCTCTCGCCCTCGAGCAGCTCCATCGCGAGGAACGGCGTTCCGTCCGCCGTGCGGCCGGCCGCCAGCACGCGGCACACGTTCGGGTGCTCGATCCGGATCTGCGCCTCGCGCTCGAACCGTCGCGCCGCCTCGCGTCCCGAGGCGCCGGAGGCGTTGAGCAGCTTGACGGCCGCCGGCATGCCGCCGGGCCCTTCCGCTCGGAAGACGACCCCCATCCCGCCCTCGCCGAGTTTCGGGCCGAGCCGGAAGCCGGGGACGGAGTCTTCCGCGCGCGGAGCCGCCTCCGGCGCCGGGGCGCCCGGGGGCGGGGGGCCGGCCGGGTCGTGGTGCATGCGGGCGGTCCGGATGCTCGACCGGGCCTCTCGGACTGTCAAGCGTCGCCGCGTTCCCGGAGTCGCAACGGGCCGCCCGGGGCGGTCCGCGGCGACGGTTGCGCGAGGGGGCGGCCGGTGGTTCAATGGCGCCGTTTCGCCGCCCGGAGACGGCGGCGGAAGGAGCGGAAGCATGCGCGGGACGATGACCTTGGCGGGGCTGGTGGTGTGGGGGCTCTGCGCGTTCGGATGCGACGGTCGCGGGCGCGCGCCGGAGGCCGCGCGCCCGGGCGGGGAGGCGGTGGTGCCCGCCGGCCCCACGGAGCGTGCGGAGGGCGACGAGTACGCGGTCGAGGCGCGCCACGAGGCGGAGGCGACGGTCGGTCGGCCGACGGTGGCGGTGTTCGTCGGCACGGGCAAGGGCGAGTGGCACGTCAACGTCGAGTATCCGGCGAAGCTCGAGGTGGCGGCGGCGGAGGGGTTCGAGGTGGCAAAGCCGGTGCTGCGCAAGGAGGATGCGGCGCAGTTCGACGAAGGGCAGTTGCGGTTCGAGGTGCCGCTGACGCCGTCGCGGGCCGGCGAGCTGCCGGTGCAGTTCAAGCTGAAGTTCGGCCTGTGCAGCGGCGACCGCTGCGTGACGCGGGAGGCGGTGCTGGGCTGGACGTACGCGGTGGGCGGGGGTTGAGCGTGGCGCGCGAAGCGAGGTCGCGCGCCAGTCATCCGCCCGCGGCGGCGAAGCCTCCGGCGGCGGGGGCGCTGCTGGGGGAGTTGGCCGAGCGCGCCGCGCGGTCGTTCGCCGAACGGCGGCAAATCCTCTCGTTCGAGGAGTACCTCGGCCTGGTGCTCGCGGAGCCGCGGGTGCATCTGCGCGACGCGGCGATGTACCTGCGCGACGCCTTCGACCACTACGGCCGGACGACGGTCCAGCGGCCGTGGGGGAGTCTCGAGCGGTGGCGCCTGTTCGACGCGGAGTTCGACGACGGTCGCGACCGGCTGGTGGGACACGAGACGGTGCAGGGGACGTTCTACCGGGTCCTCTCCGGTTTCGTCCGGGACGGCCGGTCGAACCGGCTGATCCTGCTGCACGGTCCGAACGGCTCGGCGAAGACCACCTTCGTCCAGTGCATCATCCGGGCGCTCGAGCACTACTCGGGCACGCCGCCGGGGGCGTTGTACCGGTTCCACTGGATCTTCCCGACGGATCGGGTCGAGCGGGGGGGGCTCGGGTTCGGCACGGGCGGACGCTCGGGCAAGGGACCGGCGACCTTCGCGCATCTGGAGGACGCCGACATCGATGCGCGGCTGGCCTGCGAGGTGCGGGATCATCCGCTGCTGTTGTTGCCGGACGCGTATCGGCGGGAGGTGTTGCGGGCGGCGGCGGCGCAGGACGGCGAGCTGCGGGTGCCCGAGCGGCTGTTCCGGACGGGGTTGTGCCACAAGTGCCGGCAGATCTTCGACGCGCTGAGCGTCTCGTACGAGGGCGACCTGCGGAAGGTGTTGGCGCACGTGCAGGTCGAACGGTTCACGGTGTCCCGCGGCTATCGCCGCGGCGCGATCGTGATCGGCCCGCAACTGTCGGTCGATGCCTCCGAGCGCCAGGTCACCGCCGATCGCTCCCTGGCGGCGCTGCCGGCGGCGCTGCAGAACATGGCGCTGTACGAGCCGCACGGCGAGCTGGTGGACGGTGCCGGCGGGATCGTCGTGTTCGACGACCTGCTCAAGCGGCCGCTCGACGCGTTCAAGTACCTGCTGACGACGATCGAGAACGGCGAGGTGACGCTGTCGCATTCGATCCTGCGCCTCGACGCGGTGATGGTGGCGACCAGCAACGAGGTGCACATGGAGGCGTTCCGGCGGCACCCCGAGTACGCGTCGTTCCGGGGCCGGCTGGCGACGATCCGCGTGCCGTACCTGCTCGAGCATCCGCTGGAGCGGGAGATCTACGAGTTGCACATCGTGCCGCAGGTGGAGCGCCACGTGGCTCCGCATGCGATCGATCTGGCGGCGCGGTGGGCGGTGATGACGCGCCTGGGGCGGCCGGACACGGCGCCGTTCGAGCCGGAGGTCCGGCGGCTGGTGGAGGATCTGTCGGTCGAGGGCAAGGCGGCGCTGTACGCCGGGGATCTGCCGCTGGAAGGGTTGGACCCGGACGAGGCCAAGGCGCTGCTGGCGGCGGTGCCGCGGTTGCGGGCCGAGGCGGCCGCGGCGTCGGACCCCGAGGGGATGGGGGGGGCCTCGCCGCGCGAGGTGCGCGCGGCACTGCTGCTCGCCGCGCAACGGGACGATTCGACCTGTCTCTCGCCGTTCGGGGTGCTGGCCGAGCTGGACGAGTTGACGAGCCATACGGCGGACTACGCCTTCCTCCAGCAGCCGGCGGAGAAGGGCGGGTACCACGACCAGGCGGAGATCCTGCGCCGGTTGCGCGAGTGGCTGCTCGACCGCATCGAGGACGACGTGCGGGAATCGTCCGGCCTGATCGAGGCCGGGCGGTTTCCGGAAATGCTGGAGCGCTACGTGCGGGAGGTGCGCCACTGGGTGAAGCAGGAGAAGGTCACGGACAAGGCGACCGGGCAGGAGCGCGGGGCGGACGAGGCGTACATGGCGCAGTTCGAGAAGTACGCCGGGGCGGGGAAGGACGTGGCGGCGTTCCGCAACGAGCTGATGACGCGCATCGGGGCGTATCGCGCCGCGCATCCCGGACAGCCGCTCGACGTGCCCGCCCTCTTCCCCGAGATGCTGCGACGCGTGCGTCGCGCGGTGCTCGAGGAGCGCCGGCCGCAGATCCACCGCCTGGCCGAGCGGCTGCTGGTGCATTTCGACGACCCGGCGGCGGTGCCGGCCGACGACCGCGCCCGCGTCGCCGCGTTGCACGACGCGTTGCTGGCCGGGCGGGGGTACTGTCGGGGATGCGCGCGCCAGGCGGTGGCGGCCCTGGTTCGCCACCGCCTGCGCGACGACAGGCCCTAGCCCACGTCCGCCGTCCGTGATAGGGTTCGACGGATGTCGTACCGGCCGGCTGGCCGGTCGAGCGCGGGGACGGGATGAGCGGCGACGATCGCATGGATCGCGACGATTCGGGACCGGCCACGAGCACCACCTCGACGACCGGCATGGCGCTCGGCCGCGCGGATAGCCAGCAACTGCTGGTGCTGCCGCTGATGAGCTACACGGCGATCACCACCGACCGGGAGATGGCGACCAGTTTCGTCCGCCAGCTCCTGCAGGCGGCGAGCAAGATGATCCCGACGCGGGAGTGGTCGGCGCAGGACCTGCGCGACATCCTCGGCTTCGTCCTGGAAGGCGGGGTCGACCCCGTGCCGACGCTCGAGGGGCGCTACCTGCGCAAGCGCCTGAAGGAGCAGCTCGCCCGCGCCGAGCGCTACAGCGAGCCGTTCTCGCTGATGTTCGTCTCGCTCGGCGAGAACGCCGACGCCATCCACCACCAGGGGCTGGTCGACCTGCTGATGGAGCGCCTGCGCCGGTCGGACATGGTCTTCCTGTACCGGCGGCGGGTGGCGATCATCCTGCCGCACACGAACGAGAAGGCGGCCGAGGGGCTGATCGCGCGGATCCGCACCTTGGCCGCGGCGACGATTCCTCCCGACGTGGCGATCGAGACGCTCGTGCGAACCTATCCGAGCGCGGAGTTCTCGCACCCCGCGGAGGTGTTGGATTGGGCCGAGGACCAGCTGCGATGAAGGGGCGAACGACGCGAACGGGGGTGGACCGGGAGGGGCGGAGGGACGGGCGGCGATGAAGTGGGAGGTTCGGGTGCCGGCGCGGGAGCGCGCCGGCCAGCCGGGGACGGCCACCGTCGAGGCCGAGAACTGGAAGTCGGCGATCGTCGCGGCCCTCCGGCAGTTCGACGAGCCGCAGGACGGTATGGGGAAGTACTCGTGCGACGTGCGCGAGGACGGTTCGCTGCAGATCGTGGATCTCGGCAGCCGGCGCGTCTTCCTTGTGCGCGATCTGGAGTACGTCGCGGCGCCGCCCATCACGCCGCCGCCGGAGGCGGTGGCCCGGCGCTCCTCGATGCTGCCTTCGGCGCCCTCGGTCCCCGTGCGCGCGTCCGCCGTGCCCGCCGTCCCGCAGGCCGCTCCCCCCCCGCAAGCCTCGGCCGCCCCGGTCGCGCCGCCGGTCCAGCCGGCGGCCTCCGCCCCGGCCCCGGCGGAGACGATGCCGCTCCCGGAGCACCAGTTGTTCTTCTCGCGCGACGAGGACCCGTCGAGCGGCTCGTCGTTGTGGTACCGCGAGCGGCTGATCGCGGTGCCGCCCGGCACGACGCGCGAGGGGATCAACCTGCTGCTGATGAGCTACTACAACGCGTTGCGCGCGGAGGCGGCCGAGCGCAGCGAGGCGAAGTACATCAACGTCGCGGTGTTCGACCATGCGTTCACGGCGCGCGCCGAGCGTCCGGCGTTGGGGGCGTTGAACTGGAAGTCGTGGCGCAGCGAGGTGCCCGAGGTCAGCTACCCGGTCGATCAACCGGCGCTGCCGCT
>JAAZOP010000084.1 GCA_012797735.1 Myxococcales bacterium | reverse complement strand
CTGGATGGCGAGCAAGCGCATCGTCGATCGTCTCTTGCTCGTAACTGGCGACACCGACTTCGTCCCTGCGATGAAATTCGCCCGCCGTGAGGGCGTACAGGTGGTGGTGATCACGGTCGACAACCGATTGCGGCAGGAACTTCGGGAACACGCGGATGAGGTACGCCTCGTCCGGTTCCCACCCGCTGGCACGGGCACGCCGGCAGCTTCAACCGGTCCCATGCCGTAGTCTTCGCTCCTTCATTCGCCGCATCACGGTCTCGCAGCAACGCAGCGGCTGCCAGGGGCCGGCAGGGGAGGCAGAGTCTCGAAGGCATTGAAGGTACGGTCCGAAGTCCCGCAGGTACTGCATGCGGAGCTTGGCGGCGCAGGCCCGCGGCCGGAAGCGCTCGACCAACTCGGCCCGTGGCAACCCAGGTCGAGGCCGGAGGCGGGGTAAGGCTGCGCCGGGAAGCCGTTCAGGCGAGCGCGACCGGAGCGCGGGGGACCGTGCGTCGGGGGCGGCCGATCGGGCGGGCGGCTCGCCGCGGGTCGAACGCGGCGGGGGCCGCCGCCGGACGCGGCCTCGGGCCGCACGTCAAGGGTCGAAGGTCGAAGGGTGCAGATCTCGAGTTGCACACTGCCCGCTGACGCTGCGCCGGGAATTCCCGCTCGAAATGCGTTCCGCGTGTCTCGCCGGGCCCGCTGGGCCGGTCGCGATTGCACCGGAAAACACGGCCTCCGGAAAATCGGGGTCTGCACCCAAGGTCGAAAGTGGAAGGGTCGAGGGGCGCCCGGCGCGCGGAAGGAGGCCGCGATCGGTCTGGGGAGGACTCCCGCGGATCGCGCAGGCCTACGCAGGAACACCGTACTTGCGCCGCAGGAACGCGTCGGCGGCCTGCCCGAGCATGTGGTGGAGCAGGCGATCCTTGTGGGTGCGCACGAACGGCAGGTCGCACGGATCTTCCAGCACCGGCATGAGGTAGGCGGCGGCGCGATAGGCGAGCGGCCGGACGTCCTCGCCGAGCACCTGGCGGACGACCTCGGGGTTGCACGGGGCCGGCGTGCGGCCGAACTCGCCGCGCAGCAGCATCTTGAACTCGTTGGAGGCGAAGGCGTAGCGGCTGCCGAAGATCACGTTGAACGCCGCCTGGGAGCCGACGATCTGGCTGGTCGGCGTGACCAGCGGCACGTAGCCGACGTCGGCGCGGACCCGCGGGCACTCTTCCAGCGTCTGCTGCAGGATCTCCGGACGGCCCATCTCCTTGAGCTGGTTCACCAGGTTCGTGTACATGCCGCCGGGGATCTGGGAGGAGAAGATGCGGTCGTCGTAGTCCGGGTACTTGAGGTCGGCCAGGATCTCGCGGGTGATCGGCAGGGCGCGGTCGAGGTCTTCGCGCCGGCCGGACTGGACGAGCGCCAGGATGCGTTCGACCTTCCGGCGGTCCACGTCGGCGAAATCGACCGGGCGGTAGAACTTCCCGGCGTACGGGATGAACCTGCCCAGTTCCTCGAAGATCGCGAAGAACTCCTTCTGGATCCGGAGCAGGAGCGGCTTGTCCAGACCGTGCTCCAGCCCCAGCGTCTCGGCGAACACGACGAGCACCTCGATCGGGGTGTGCGAGCTGTTCGCGCCCGCGCTTGATGAGATCTTCTTGCCCACGTTCGTTGATGCGTAGCGTGTAGTTCCTTCCTGGGTCTGCTTCTTCTGGTTGGCCCGGTGGGGGGCGCGGGGGGAGGAGCGGAGAAGTGGCGCTGGGAGAAGTCCGGATAGAAAATGAGCCTCGTGTGCCCTCCGTGGCGTGAAGCCTCACCAGCAGCGCCGCGAAGGACATGCGGAGGCTCGACATGGATCTACCGCCGACGGGGAAGGGATGCAAGAAGCACGCGGATCGTCCGGGGCCGTGCCCGGTGTGCGGTCGGCCGGCGTGGTGGAATGGGACGCGGGTGATCAAGCGGGCGGTGTTCGTGCTGGCCGCCGCGCTGCGCTGGACAGAGCAGTTCGTGCGCCGCCGGGCGCGGTGCTCGGATCGCAGCTGTTCGGCCGGAAGCTGGACGATCTACGAGCCGGGGGGATATCCGTGCCGCACGTTCCTGCTGTCGGTCGTCGCCTTCGCCACGGCGGCGCTGGCCGTCGGGGAGGGCGCGACGTTGACGAGCGTGGCGCGCCAGTGCGCCTGCGACCGGCGCAGCGTCGGACGGTGGGTGCGCTGGGTGGCGGGGCTGGCCGCAGCGACGGAGTTGTTGCGGGGGTGCGCACGACTGGACCCGGACGGCCTGCCGCCGCCACCCGCGCCACGAACGGTTGATCCGGTGGCGCGGGCTGGCGCGGTGGTCGTCCTGCTGGACCGGCTGGCCGACCTGCTCCGTGGGCGTGGCGTGACCCTGGAGCCGGGGCCGGGATTGGCAGCGATCCTGCGGCACCAGTTCGACCGGTTCCGCATCGTCTTCCACCTCACCCGTCCGTCCCCGCCGTTGCGCGTCGTGCCGACGGCCGTTTTGGCGTAGCCCGGGAGGTATGAAGGACGACGAAGACCGCCGACTCGACATCGCCGCCTTCCGCCACCGCCTCCTGGCCGACGCGCTGGAGGCGGACGAGGGAGACGTTTGCGCGGCGATCGAGCAGACCGCCGCCGGCACCCACCGCACCCCGGGCGGCGAGGAGATCCGTGTCGGCCGGAGCACCCTGTGGCGGTGGCTCCGGCAGTACCGGCAGGGCGGGCTGCTCGCCCTGCGGCCTGCGCCCCGCAAGGACCGCGGCGCGCTGCGCGCCTTCGACGCCGGCGTGCTCGACCACGCCTTCCAACTCCGGCGCGAGAAGCCCCGGCGCCCGACGAAGACGATTATCGACATCCTGGTCCGCAGGCACAGCATCGCCCGGAACAAGCTCGCCCGCTCGACGCTCGACCGGCACTTCGACCGTGCCGGTCTGTCCCGTCGCGCGCTGCGCTCGCTCGGCCGCGAGACGTTCCGCCGCATCGAGACCACCGCCCCGTTCGAGCTGGTCGTCGGGGACTTCCACCACGGCCCCTACGTCCGCGTCGGCCCGGACGACGCCGCCCGTCGCGCCCTGTTCGGCGGCTTCATCGACCACTTCAGCCGCTACGTCCCCGAGGGCCGCTACTACCTCCACGAGGACTTCGCCGCCCTGCGCTTCGGCTTCCGACAACTGCTCCTCTGCCACGGACCACCGGTCACCCTGTTCGTCGACCACGGCGCCGCGTATCAGGCCACCCGCTTCCATGCCGCCTGCGACGCCCTCGGCATCCGCCTGGCCCAGTCCAAGCCCTACCGCGCCGAGGCCCGCGGTCTCATCGAGCGCTTCCACCGCACGCTCAAGGAGCAGTTCGAGTCCGAGGTCCGCGGACGCGACCTTCTGCCCACCCTCGACGAGCTCAACGCCTGGCTCGAGGCCTGGCTCGCCGAGCGCTACCACAAGCACGTCCACTCCGAGACCGCCGAGGCGCCCGCCGAGCGCTTCGCCCGCAGCTTCACCCCGCGACCCGTCCCGGCGCTGGAGACCGTCGACGAGTACCTGCGCCTGCGCGAGCGTCGCACCGTCCACAAGAAGTGGTCCACCGTCGAGGTCCAGGGCGTCCGCTTCGCCGTCCATCCCTCGCTGCGCGGCCGCCGCGTCCAGGTGCTCTTCGACCCCTTCGACCTCGGCTCCGTGCTCGTCGCCTACGACGGCCGCGTCGTCGAGCGCGCCTGGCCCCAGAAACCCGGCGTCGCGCCGCCCGTGCCCGACCCGCCACCGGCCGCCACGCAGGCCACCGACTATCTCGCCCTCCTGCGCGCCGACTACGAGCGCCGCACTCGCACCGAGTTGTCCGCCTTGCGCCTCCGGCCGCCGCCGACGGCGGAGTTGGATCTGCCCGGCCTCGTGACCCTGCTCGAACGCTGCCGTACCGCATCGCTCACCGACGCCGAGCGTGCCGAAGCGTCCGCCGCATGGCGCCGCCTCCGGCCGATCAACCCAGACGCCGCGCGCGCGGCACTCGACCGCGCCCGTCGCCGTCTCGGCGAGGGACTTCATCTGCGCCTCTATCTCCAGGCGCTCACCGATCACCTGGTGCGTACGCGCGCCAAGAAAGGAGACCGCAAACCATGACCCTCGAAGAGCACTTCGGATTCACCCAGCCGCCATTTCCCCGCGTCGCGCCCGAGTCCGCCCTCCTGCGCCACCAGGGCCTCGAGGAGGTCCTCGCGCGCCTGCGCTTCGCGATGGACCGCGATACCATCGCCGTGCTCTTCGCCGACAGCGGCTGCGGCAAGTCCACCGCGCTCTCCCTCTTCGCCCGCTCGCTCGACGCCGCCAGCCACCAGCTCGTCACCCTCTCGCTCACCACCCTCGGCCCCTTCGGCCTGCTCGCATCGATCAGCGTCGCCCTCGGCCTGCGTCCGCGACGCTTCAAGGGCGAAACCGCCGCCGCGCTCCTCGGCCACCTGCGCTCCCTCCCCAAGCGCACCGTGCTGCTCATCGACGAGGCGCATCTCTTGCCCGACGCCTCCCTCGAAGACCTGCGTCTGCTCACCGCCGACGACTTCGATCGCAAGAGCCCCTTCGCTCTCATCCTCGCCGGCCAGCCGCTCCTGCGCGATCGCCTCGCCGAACCCGCGCACTGGGCCCTCTCCCAGCGCGTCGGCGTCCGCATCCGCCTGCGCCCGCTCACCGAGGCCGAGGTCGCCGCATTCCTCGACCGCCATCTCAAGGCCGCCGGCGCCAAGAAGCCGCTCTTCGACCCCGCCGCCGTCGCCGCCATCTTCCAGCACTCCCGCGGCATCCCGCGCCTCGTCCAGAACATCGCCCTGGCCTCCGCGCTCGCCGCGATGGCCGCCGGCGCCAAGACGATCGACCAGGCCAAGGTCCAGCAGGCCGTCGTCGACATGGAGGACCTGTGAACCGCCCCCCGCCCGACTTCGATCGCACGCCGCTCCGGCCCGACCGCCTGCGGAAGATCGACGGCTCCTTCGCCTTCCTGCCCCACCGCTTCCTGCGCCACGGCTTCTGGGCCTCGCTCGACCACCGCGAGTTGCTCCTCTACGTCCTGCTCGCCCTCGTCGCCGACCGGCAGGGCATGAGCTTCTACTTCGACGACCGTCTCGCCGCCATCCTCCGCTTCGTCCTCGACGACTTTCTTGCCGCCCGCGCCGGCCTGCTCCGCAAGGACCTCGTCGCCTACGATCCCGCCGGCCCCCGCTACCAGCTCCTCGCCCTGCCCCCACGTCCCGTCATCGCGGCCACACCCTCGCCCGCCCCTCGCGCGGCTCCCACCGCCGCCACCCATCCCGGCCCGATCGGCAACCTCATCCGCGACTGGCTCACCGCTCACGCCGACGACGACCGCTGAACACCCAGTCGCCGCAGCCAATACCTGCAGGCCTCACCCCGGCCTCAGCCACGGCTCTCATCCAATTCGAGCAACTTCCTCTCATCCAGCGTGGGCGCTAACATGCGAGCTGCCGCCGGCGAACGGGGTGATCGCGGCATCGATCGAGTCGACGCCTTCGACCATGGCGATCACGGCGTCGAGCAGGGCAACGCCCGCGGTGGTGTGGGTGTGCAGGGCGATGGGGAGCTGGACCGCCGCGCGGAGCCCGCGCAGCAGCTCGCGGCACGGGTGGGGCTCGAGGATGCCGGACATGTCCTTGATCGCCAGCCGGTCCGCGCCGTGTTCCTCGAGCAGTTTCGCGTAGCGGACGAAGTACTCGGTGGTGTGCACCGGGCTGGTCGTGTACGAGAGCGCCGCCTCGACCCGGGCGCCGTAGGCCTTGGCGGCGATCATCGGCAGCTGGACGTTGCGGAAGTCGTTGAGCGCATCGAAGATGCGCAGGATGCCGACGCCGCTGGCCACCGCCTGCTTGACGAAGGCGATCACGAGGTCGTCGGGGTACGGCTGGTAGCCGAACAGGTTCTGGCCGCGCAGCAGCGCCTGGATCTTGCGCGAGCCGCCGAGGGTTTCGCGGAACTTCTCCAGCCGTTCGAACGGGTCCTCGTCGAGGAACCGGACGCAGGAGTCGAGCGTGGCGCCGCCCCACAGTTCCAGCGCCTGGAAGCCGGCGCGGTCGATCAGCGGCAGGACGCGCAGCGCCTGCGGCGTGGCCATCCGGGTCGCCGCGAGGCTCTGCTGGCCGTCGCGCAGCGTGACGTCGGTGAACTGGATCCTGCGGGCCACGCCCTCGCCCTCCTGCAACCGTTGGCCCCGCGGTCCCCGCCCCCGGGCGCACCACCGCCCGGTTCCGGGGGAGCCTGACGCCAACGGCCGCCGGCCGTCAAGCGCCGCGCTCGGGCGGCGGGGAGGCGGAGCGGCGGGGGGCTTCTACGAATCGAGGAACAGGTCGATCACACCTTCGGCGTCGAGCCGGAGGTCGAGGTACAGGGTCGAGTAGATATTGAAGAACGGGTTGTAGTAGGTCGAGTCGGGCGCGAGCTGGGGGCTGACCGTCTCGTAGCCGAGGCCGATCTCCAGGGCCGGGAGCGGGGTGAAGGTCAGCTCGACCCCGAAGGCCGAGGAATGCCGCTGGTCGGTGGGTTCGACCGGCTGGTAGGAGATCTGCGGGTCCTCTTCCTCGATCGGGTACAGCCAATCGACCACGTGTTCGAACCACGCGGACGCGCCGAGCCATTCCAGCGGGGCGTAGGACAGGTCGATGCCGTGCTGGATCCGGCCGCGCACGTTGCGGACGCCGGTGTTCAGGAATTCCTCGCAGCCGCCGCCGTCCGAGATGCAGGTGGGAATCAGCGGCGTCTCGAGCTGCGCCGTCGTCGTCTCGTGGAGGTAGCCGGTGCCGCGGACGTGGTAGGCGATCGTAAGGTCGCCGTGGAGGTCGAAGGTGCGGGCGATGCTGACGCCCGGCCCGATGCCCATCGCGAGGGTGCGGGCCCAGGAGACCTTGCTCGTGGGGAGCGTCAGGATCAGGTCGGCCGACAGGTCGATGCCGGCGACGGGGATCGTATAGAACCTGCGGGCGCGGGTCGAAAGGCGCAGGTCGTGGAAGACGGTCTCGTTCGCGTAGGTGTTGTCGTCCGCCTCGGTGATCTCGCGGGTGAGGTCGAAGGCGGCGCCGACGGACCAGATCCGGTCGAACCACCAGCGGAAGGTGAAGCCGAACTCCATCGCGTAGTAGGGGTTCCAGGTCATCCGGGCGGTCTTGTCGAAGCTGTCGAGGGTGGCGACGTTGCGGTAGCTGAACTGCGAACCGCGCCAGGGGGCGGGTTCCTCCTCTTCCTGCGGCACGACGCCGGTCAGATCGATCTCGCCGCCGCCGCTGTCGGGCGCGGCGGCCCAGGGGTCTCCCGGCCCATCGACGAACTCGCCCGCCGAGGCCGCGCCCGCGGCGAGTCCGCCTTCCGCGGCCGCTCCGGTTTCCTGGGCGGCGGCGAGCGCGGGAACGGCGAGCGCCGCGAGCCACGCCAGCCGGCCGATCCTGCACGCTCCGCACGTTCGGGACGTGGTCACGGCTTCCATCCCTCCCGCGGCCCGCGCGGCCGGCCTACGCCGGCCCCTCCGCGGGCTCGAACGGCGGCGGTTCGCAGCCCGCCGCCCGCAACGCCGACATCATCGCCGCCACGTACGGCGGCCGCACCCCGTCGCGCCACCGCGGCCAGCCGCCGCGGTCGACGTAGGCGATCATCCGGTCGAACTCGGTCGTCTCGAAGACGTACTCCCCCAGTTCCAGCGTGCCGCGGGTCGCGTCGAAGGCCGCCGGGATCGCGCGCGGTTCGCCGAAGCGCGCCGCCAGTTCGGCCACCGCGGCCCGGTTCCGGAACCCTTCGGGCTGCTGGCGGAAGGCCGCCGGGTCCCGCGGGAACGGCCACCGTTCGTAGAGGGCACCCAAGAACCCCCAGCGGGCGCGGCCGGCGATCGACCCGTGGAGGTCGCCCATGCGCCGCGGGTCCGCGATGCTCCACCCCGCGAGCGACGTCCGCGGGGCCGAGCCGCCGGCCGGAAGGCGCAGCGCCGTCGCCGCGCGACAGAAGTCGTCGGCGAAGAAGAGCAGGCGATCGAGCAGCAGCAGGTCGGTTTCGATATGGAAGAAACCGAACGCCACCGTCCCGTGGCTCGCCGAGCGGAAGGCGAGGGGCATCGGTCACGGTCTCAGTCCCACACGCCCCGCCGTTCGGGCTGTCCGAGCTGGTAGGCGTAGACGGCCTCCCGCAGGTAGGCCGGGATGCTGAGGTAGCGCTGGAGCTGCATGCACGAGAGGTTCGAGCTGCAGTCGCAGGCGTAGTTCTCGGTCATGTTGCAGCCGGGGATTCCCTCGGGATGTTCGCTGCCGTCCGACGCGACGTAGCGGACGTTGGGGTCCCACCGGACGATCGGACGGCCGGTGCCGGCGGCGTAGACCAGCTCGGGCCAGTCGCCGACGGTGTCGCCGTCGAGGTCGGGGCCCGGCGTGGTTTCGTAGGCCCTGGCCAGCAGCTCGTTGGCCCATTCGAGGACGCGGGCGGCGATCCCCTTCTGGACGGTCTTGCCGAAGATCGTCTCCTTGCCGAAGGTCTGGGCGACGTAGACCTTGCCGTCCGGCGAGTGGAACTCGATGTACTGGCGGAGATCGGGGTCGGGATCGAGGCCCTTCTCGTAGACGCGGAGCTGGTCGAGCCAGTGCATCTCCTCGTTCTCGAAGAGGAACAGCATCGTCCAGGCGATGAGGAACTTCTGCTGTTCCCAGCCGAGCTGGGGGTCGAGGACGGCGGTGTGCTCGGGCGCGAGCGGATGGAACGGCTCGCTGGTGGGGAGGTGGTACGAGCTGCAGATCGTGGTCTGTTCCGCGGGGAAGCAGACCTGGGGTTCGGCGGTCCACCAGGTGGTCCAGCCGATCGGGCCCCGGGAGTAGCGTTCGAAATCGACGATCGGGTCGCCGTCCTCGTCGGCGATGACGCGGGGCCCCTTGAGCACCTCGTCGCCGGTCAGGGCGTTGCCGAGCCAGCGGCGGAAGCCGTCGGGGAACAGGTCGGCCATCGACACGGCGCGGTAGCGGGGGTCGACGAAGTCGTTGCGGGTGCTGCTGATGTAGTTGTCGACCGACTCGGTCATGAGGATCGCGACGTTCATCTTGTCGTAGTACGAGCCGGAGTTCAGGGTGTACCAGGTGTCGTACTCGCCGTGGTCTTCGGAGAGGAGGTTCTCGACGAGCTTGCCGCCGGGGCTGGCGGTGCCGTTGACGGCGGTGATGCCGTTGGGGATGATGACCTTGGTCCCGCCCGGGTTATCGACGGTGTCGCGCGCGGAGCGGAGGAAGTCCTCCCAGGGGCGGAAGAAGTGGGGTCCGACCTCGGGCCGCTGCGCCTGGCGGGCGAAGTGGTCGAAAGCGAGGCCGGCGGCGACCACGTTTTCGGGGAAGAAGGTCGCGATGTAGGGCCAGAGCGTGTCGAAGTGGAGGCCGTCCTCGAGGGCGTAGTCCTCGTAGATGTTGCGGATCAGGCCGAGGCCCTTGGCGCCGTCGCGGATCTTGGCGTTGTAGCGGGCGAAGATCCGGTCGGCCGGGCCGCGGACGGTGAACGACATCCGGTTGCGGCGGTAGGTTTCGAAGACCTGCCAGGTCTCCTGGGAGGTGATGAGGAAGTTGAAGATCTCGTACGGGTCGGCGCCGTTGTCGTGACGGTAGACGGAGACGTTGCCGAGGTCGGCCCAGCTGTCGGTGCCGAAGCCGTAGGGGATGCGCGTCCGTCCTTCCCGGTCGATCGACGGCCCGCCGCGGTAGTACTGTCCCGCCTCGGCGACGGTCGGGAAGCGCTGTTCCGTCCACTGCACGTAGTCGACCCGGGGCTGCTTGCAGCGGGTCCACCGGCCATCGACCTGGACGATCAGGCCGTCGAGCAGCGGATGCCACTCGCCCATCAACTCCTCGTTCCAGTCGGGCGGTTCGAAGAGCCAGGGGTCGACCTCGGTGCAGTCGTGGATCATCCCGAGCTTCGACTGGAGCTGGGAGTAGTGGTAGTCGTCGTTGGTGGTGGGGTCGCCGTCGTCGAGGGAGTGGCGGATGCCGAGGATGCCGCCGAAGTTGTCCATCTTGTCGAGGGCGGCGCGGCCCTTGGGGGTGCCGACGCGGAACTCGGGGTCGGGGTTGACGGCCACGGCGTCGCCGTAGAAGGCGCGGGCGCCGCCGAAGTCCCAGATCGCGGGACCGAGGAAGTCCTGGGTGTACTCGCCGGCGTAGTCCATGATCGAGCCGAGGCTCCACATCCAGATCAGGTTGTCGCGTTCTTCCTCGGTGACCGGGTCGAACCAGCGCGGGCCGACGCACGACTCGCCGTCCGGGGTCAGCTCGGTGCAGGGCTCGGTCACGGTGCCGTTCTTCGTGCGGAGCTGCCAGTACTGCGGGCGGTACATGAAGGCGTCGGAGGAGCCGACGAAATTGTGGCGGAGTCCGATCGAGTGGCCGAACTCGTGGGAGATGCCGGCGCGGTGCATGCGGTACGCGATGTACTTGCGCATCCGCTCGGCCCGTTCGCCCTGGACCGCCGCCGGGTCGCGGCGGTTGAACTCGCCGAACTTCTCCTGGAGGATGTCGGCGAGCCCGACGAGAGAGAACGGGGCCTGCGCCTCGCGGGCTTCGAGCAGGCAGATCCCGCGGTCCGCGTAGGCCTGTTCCTTGAGCTGCCGGAGCCGGAGCCGCAGTTCGGGGTCGCCGCCGCGGAGGGGGGAGGCGAGGTCCATCACGCCCTGGTCGACGGGCATGCCGGAGACGCCGGCATACTGCTGGACCATCGGCGTGAGCAGGTCCGCCTCGAAGGCCGACCCGCGCGCGGCCTGGCGGCGGGCGGCGTAGGTGGCGGCGGTGGACGAGGGCGCCTCGATCGATGCCTTGACCCCCTGGAGGGCGCGCTTGATCTCCTGCACCTCGCGGGCCACGCCGGCGGGCACGGCGGCCGGGATCGCGGCGGCGTCGGGCGCGCCGCCGACGGCGGCGAGGCGGTCGGCGAACTGGTCGCGGGACATCAGCGGGGCGACGCCGCCGAGCGAGGCGGACTCGGCGGCCTGCGCCCAGTTGTGCACGTACTCCCCCTCCGTGACCTCCTCGGCGCTCAGTTCGCCGGCAAGGAAGCGCAGCTTGTCCACGGTGTCCTGCGCCGCCAGGTCGGTGATGTGCGACCAGAACGTCGTGTTCATTGCGACGACCTCGCCGGTGAGCGGGTCGACCGAGTCGGCGCCGAAGCCCCAGGGCGAGAGCGTCTGGGGTTCCCAGACGACGGTGACCTTGTTGTAGCGCAGGTCGCCCTGGAGGACGTTGAGGGCTCCCTGGCAGGTGCGGTAGAGGGGCTGGTCGGGGGTGCCGTCGCGGTAGGCGTACTGGCACTGCTCGGCGGTGGTGCCGACGGGCAGCCGGGGCCCGCCGCACAGCGCCGGGTCGTCGGCCTGGACGGGGCTGTGGCAGAGCACGAGCATCTCGTCCATCTTGGCGACATCGATCACGGCGGGGTCCATGTTGCGTTCGCGGCCGAGGCGGTCGGCCAGGGCGTTGCAGTCGCGTTCCCGGGTGTAGGCCCAGCCGTTGCGGCACTTGTCGACCTCGGCGAAGAGCCACGTGGCGTCCTGGAAGTCGTCCATCTGGCCGAACCAGATCGGGAACCGCTCGACGCACGTTTCCTGGTCGCCGCCGGTGGCGCGGCACTCGGCGTACTGCGCGGTGCGGACCGCGGCGCGGAGCGCCACGTCCCAGTCGTGGAGAGCCTCGGCGGTGGAGTCGAAGTACTCGGGGTTCGAGCCGTTGGTGTAGTAGACGGCGGCGGGTTTCGGGGTGCGCCGGGCGAAGGGGAGCGTGCACTTCTGCGAGAAGGTGTCGCACTTGGATCCGGGACCGGCGGCGGCGCACTCGTCCTCGGTGCCGTCGCGCGGGTCCACGTCGCGGTGCGGGTCGGCGCCGTACGGGGTGGTTTCGGGCGTGAAGCACGGGATCGCGCCGGTCAGGTTTTCCGGGTCGGCGTAGTAGTGTGAGCGTTCCCAGATGTTGTGGTAGTCGAGGAACCGGTGCCACATGTCGTCGGACATGCCGTAGTTGCGGGCGAAGCCCAGGCGGTTTTCGGTGAGGCCGCCGAAGGCCTGGAAGCGCCAGCCGTCCCAGTCGAGCGGCTGGAAGTCGCGGTCTTCGACGCGGAGGAACGACTGCCGGATGGTGACCTCGGTCGGGTTGCAGTTGCCCCACGGGAAGGTGCCGTTCATGAAGTCGCCGTCGAACCAGCACTGGGGGAGCGTGGTGTAGCCCCAGCCGAGGTGGCTGATATCGATCACCTGGGGGGAGGCGAGGACCTTGTTGGTGACGTCGAAGTAGCCGTGTTCGAGGTCGAAGACGGGGGCGTTGGGGTCGTTCGGGTCGGTGACGTCGTAGTCCATCGGCTCGAAGTCGTAGGCGCCCATCACGGCCAGTCCGGACAGCGTGTCGAAGTCGTAGCTGCCGGTGTTCAGGCTGCGCGACCAGTCGACCCGCATGTAGCGCCGCTCGTACCACGGCCGATCGGTCGTGTTCTCCTCGAGAACGTTGATCTCCTCGCCGGTGGTCGGGTTGTAGCTCCGCACGATGTCGAAGTGGCTTTCGATCGGGTAGGCGACCACGATCACGCCGTCCTCGGTCGGGCCGCCGAGGCCGGTGCCGTCCCCGTTCTCGATCCGCTCGTAGGCGAGCCGCCCGAGGAGCAGTTCCTCGGTGATCTGCCAGCGGATGCGGACGGTGGGGGCCCACCACGAGGTGAACAGCCCGTCGTGGGTGGAGCCGTAGGGCACATCGACGATCATGGTCTGCGACCAGAACTCCGGGTCGTCGGCGGTGGAAACGAAGTCCTCGCCGATGAAGAAGGCCTTGTCGAGCGCGTAGGGTTGGACGCGGTTCACGGGGGCACGCTCCTCGGCGCACCCGGCCGCGGCGACCGCCGTCGCCAGCAGCAGCGCGAAGGTCGTCCTGCGATTCGTCGGCCTCATGCTCTTCCCTCCTTCGGGCGCACGGCCCGTCAGGTCCTCTCCCCGGTCGCGGGTCCGCAGGATACGCGAAACGGGCGGAAATGCCACCTGGAATTCGACCGGCGGGCGGCTTCCGCTTGCATCCTGTCCGAGGTCGTGCTTGGCTTGCCGGGACTTGACCCGAACGGGCGGGCATCGGAGGAGGAAGAACATGAACGTGCGAATCATTTCCCTGTTCTGTCTGGCGGCGACGACGGCCTGGGCGGCGGCCGCCCGCGGGGCCGTGGGCGGCCCCGACCGCTTCGGCTACGGCTGGGCGGACAGCGAGGAGGCGGACGTCACGTACGAATGGCTCGACGCGGGCACCACGAACTGCGTGACGCTCAACGACGACCAGGAGTCGGTCGCGGTCCCGATCGGATTCACGTTCAACTTCTACGGCACCGACTACACGACGGTGCGGATCGGCTCGAACGGCTACCTGTCGTTCAAGGCGAACACGATCACGTCGTTCGGCGGCCAGTGCCCGCTGCCCGTGAACCGGACCGGCTCGTTCCAGACCGTGAACCTGGCGGTCTACGGGTTCTTCCAGGACCTGAACCCGGCGGAGGGCGGCACGATCTGCTACGCGACGCTCGGGGAGGCGGGGAGCCAGACGTTCGTGGTGAGCTGGGTCGGGATCGACTACTACCAGGGTTCTCCCGCCTGGGGCCACGACCCGGTGACGTTCCAGATCGTCCTGTACGAGGGGACGAACGAGGCGCAGGTGAACATCCAGGAGTCGGGGACGAACGCGGGCCTGCCCCGCTGGGACGACAACACCACGATCGGGATCGAGAATGACGACGGCTCGGTGGGGCTCAGCCTGTGCGACTGGACGACCTCGCACCGGATCCCCGACAACTACGCCGTGCGCTTCCGCGCCAGCGACTCGTTCGGCGTCCTGCCGGGGGCGGCGAGCGGCACGGTGCCGCCGGGCGGCACGACCAATTTCGACTTCGAGGTGGTGAACTTCGGGGACACGGCGGTGAGCGTGACGCTCTCGGCGACGGGCACGGCCGGTTGGACGGCGGTGCCGGCGCCGGCCGGCGGCTCGGTGGCGGCGGACGGCGGGAGCCTGCCGTTCTCCGTGGCGGTCACCGCGCCCGCGGGCGCCGCCGCGGGAGACCTCGCGGAGTTCACCGTGACCGCGACCGACGGGACCGACACCAGCCGGGCGACGATCCAGGCGTGGGCGACGCACGGGGACAGCGACTGGCAGCCGGTGGCGGATCTGCCCGAGGCGTTGCAGAACGTGACGCTGCTCGCCGACGACGACTACGTCTACGCGATCACCGGCGAGAGCGTCGACGACTCGTCCGGCACCCCGCTGCGGGTGCTGACGAACCGCGCGATGCGTTGGGACCCGGCCACGAACGGCTGGGACGACTGCGCGGTGGCCGACCTGCCGACCAACGTGACGCTGGGCGGCGCCTGCCTCATGCACGGCCACATCTACTACGTCGGCGGCCTGACCGAGCTGGCCACGTCGGGTCCGCCGGCGACGCCGGCCTACTACCTCGACACGCTGCTCGACTACGACATCGCGGCGAACACCTGGACCGAACGCAGCGGCCCGTACTACGCCGTGATGAGCCCGATCGTGGCCTGCGACCCGGCGACGAACCGGGTGTTCGTGTACGGCGGCTACGTCGACACCAACCGCAACGGCGAGGTCGAGATCCCGTCGGACGACGAGCCGGACCTGGGCGACACGACGGTGGCGCTGTTCCAGGCCTACGACGTCGCCGCGGACCGCTGGACCGACTCGGACAGCGGCACGCTGGCGGTGATCACCGACGAGTACGGTTACACCGGCGGCGCCAGCGCGGTGCTCGACGGCCGCCTCTACATCACCGCGGGCAGCTTCCAGCAGCAGGACGACACGACGGGCCAGTGGTTGAGCTACATCACGCGGTCGACGAGCATCTACGACATCGCCGGGAACACCTGGACGGAGGGTCCGATGCTGCCGAGCTTCGTCTCGGATCGCGCGGGGGTCGTGTTCCGCGGCCAGCTCTGCGTCCTCGGCGGCATCACGTCCGACGACGCCGGGGATCTGGTCATCATCCAGGACTGGTGGTGCCTGGGCGGCGACACCTGGGTGCAGCAGACCGACCCGTTGCCGGACCCGGTCTACGCCTACGGCGCCGCGGTGCTCGACGACTTCGTCTACATCAGCGGCGGCACGAACGACGCGGGCGACCTGGTGGCGGCGGACCGGCGCTGGCCGACCGATACCGCCCTGCCCTCGCCCGCCGACCCGATCGTGGACTGCGGCGGCGCTGATGCGGACGCGGATGCGGACGCCGACGCCGAGGACGTGGCCGCGGACGCGGACGCCGACGCCGACACGGGCGCGGACGCGGACGCTCCGGGCGACACGACGGGCGACACGACGGCGGACGGCGGCGGTGACGAGGGCGGCGACGACGGCTGCGGCTGCCGCGTGACCTCGCGGCCCGGCGCCGGCACGTTCCTCTCGCTGCTGTTCGTGCTCGGCGCGGCCCTCCTCGTCCGCCGCCGCGGGTAGTCCGGTCCTCCCCCACCGTTCGCTCACGGAAGCCGCAGTTCGACGACCAGCGGCACGTGGTCCGAGGCCCAGCCCCGGCGGGGGGCCCGATCGAGGAACTCCACCCCGGCGGCTTCCACGCCGGCTCCGGGACGCAACCAGGCGCGATCGATCACGGATCCGGCGCGGCGCGGAGCGCCGGCGGGGGCGACGCCCGGCGCGCGCTCCAGGAGGTCCTGGTCGCCGGCCCGCGCCAGGATGTCGTCGGTGCGGTCGTACTCGACCTTGAGCGGGTCGGCGGGATCGACGTTGAAGTCGCCGATCACGAGATAGGCCCCGGCGGGGATGGCCGCCTGCCGTTGCGCGAGGCCCCAGGCCAGCGACATCCGCTTGCGCGCGTTGTCGCAGTCCTCGGCGCCCGCCGCCCCGACGCTCGACGTGAGGTGCACGGCGGCGACGCGCAGGTCCCCTCCCGGCAGGGTCCATTCGAGGGCTCCGCGTTGTCCCATGCCGCGGCCCGGGTCGAGTCGCACGGCCTCGCCGCCGACGCGGGACGCGACGGCGACGTTCTGCGGGTGCGGTTCCCGGGCCCAGGCGGCGGCCCAGCAGCGCCAGCCGGCCTCCGGAACCGCGGCATGGGCGACCGCGCACGCCAGTTCGGCGTTCTCCACCTCCTGCAGCACCAGGACGTGCGGCGCGGCGGCCCGCAACGCGCCGCCGAGCGTCTCGACGCGTCGCGCCGTGTGACCGGCCTCGCCCAGCCGCGCCGCCTCTGCATGCTCGTCGCCGAGGTACCGGTCGCCGTCCCGGCCGTCGTACAGTTCCCAGAGGTTGTAGGAGGCGACCACCAGCCGGCCGCCCGGGGGCGCGGACGCGGCGCTGTCGATTTCCGCCTGGTCCTCGACCGGCGCCTCCGCCAGTTTCGCCGCCGGATCGGGGATCGCCGTCGGGCACGCGCCGCCCGGCAGCGGGAAGTCCTCCGGGAGCCCCGCCGGCAGGCTCGGCGGCGCGTTCTCGGCGGAGGGAGTGTCGAGCTGCACGTAGCGGGCGACGACCCACCCCTCCGTGCCGTCGCCGGCGCGCACGCGGAGCCACCCGCCGTCGCGGGCGGTCTCGACGACGCGGACGGGGGTGCCGTCGGGCAGTCGTCCGCTGACCTTCCGTTCTCCGGCGCCGGCATGCAGCGGCACTCCGCGCTCGCCGGCGGCCCGCAGCACGGCCGGCTGCGGTTCG
>JAAZOP010000083.1 GCA_012797735.1 Myxococcales bacterium | reverse complement strand
CGCCTCCTCTTCCCAGGCGTCGGCGGGCGCCCAGCTCCGCCATCGTCCGTCGCGGCGCGGCGCGCGGGTCAGCCAGCGCGCGCCGGCGGCGACGACGCGCGCCAACTCGCGGCGGTAGAGCCAGACCACCGCCGCGAGCGTCCCCACGTGCAGGGAGACGTTGAACAGCACCGGCGGTTCGGAGAACCCGAAGAGCCGCTCGGCCAGCGCCAGGTGCCCGGAGGACGAGACCGGGAGGAACTCGGTGAGCCCCTGCAAGACGGCCAGTCCCGCCAGCAGCGTCCACGTCACGGGGCGAGGTTAGGGGAGGGGGGCGGCGGAGGCAAGCGGCCGGTCCGCGGCCGCTCCGGCGGTCGGCTGGTCGCCGGCGGCATCCCGTGGTACCCTTCGGTCAGGATGTTCGGTGCGAGGAAGAAGGAGGATCCGATGAAGACGAGCGGTTGGATCCACGCAGGGGCGGTGGTCGGGGCCTTGATCCTGGCGTTTGGTTGCGCCCCCGCGGACGACACGACGGGACCGCCCGATGTTCGGCTGGACGGCGACGGCACGGTCGGTGCGGACGCGGACGCCGACGGCGACGGGACGCCGCCGCCGGTCGATGGCGACGACGTCGTGCGGCCCGAGGTTCCGGACGTGGTCGAGGAGGCGTGCGACCAGGAGGAGTTCGAGATTGCGCGGGTGATCCCCGACATGCTGATCGTGCTCGACCGATCGAACTCGATGTTCGACGAGGAGTCGTGGAATCCGGTGCGCGAGGCGATCTACGCGGTGACGGCGGAGATGGACCGGGAGATCTGGTTCGGGCTGATGCTGTTCCCGAACGTCACCGGCTCTCCGGTCTGTTCCGGCTCGACGGCGCAGTGCGAGCCGGGGCACGAACCGCTGGTCGGGGTGGCGGAGGGGAACGGGATCCCGATCCGCGACGCGCTCGGGCCGATGCTGACCTGCGGCGGGACGCCGACGGCGCAGACGCTGCAGAACGCCCGGGCGTATCTCGACACGCTGGCGGCCGACGGGCATCCGAAGTTCATCCTGCTCGCCACCGACGGCGCTCCCAACTGCAACAGCGCGCTCGACGGGTACAGCTGCGTCTGCACCAATCCCAGTGGCGGCTGTTCGATCAACAACCTCAACTGCCTCGACGACGCCCGCACGATGGCCATCGTGGAGGACATCCGGGCTTCGGGGATCCAGATCTTCGTGCTCGGCATCCGGACCAGCGAATGGAGCGACATCCTGAACGAGATGGCGGCACGGGGCGGCACGGGTGGGGCGTTCTTCGCGGAGGACCCGGCCTCGATGCGGGCCGCCTTCGAGGACATCGCCGGGAGCATCGCGAGCTGCGAGTTCGACATGCGGGCGCCCGACCCGTCCGCCGACCCCGACCGCGTCAACTTCTACTTCGACGGCGTGGTCGTGCCGTCCGACAGCGACGGCACGTGCGACAACGGCTGGGCCTGGACGGACGGGACGCACACGCGCGTCGAGTTCTGCGGCAGCTACTGCGACGACCTCCTGGGCCGCCGCGTGACGAACGTCTCGGCAACGTGGGGCTGTCCGACCGTCCTGATCTGACGCCGCCCGGCGCCGCGCGGCCCGCGACAGATCGCAACCCGCCGCTGGCCCGTATCCAGGAGCCGTGAACGCGTTTCCGCCGGCCGTGCTTGCCCCCGCCACCGTATCTGGGCTAGACGAGCAATCCAGGACGGAAGGCGAGGGCGGGGTTGACGGGAACGCTCAAGGGCGTCGTGGCGCAGCCGGTCGGCCAGGCCGATTCCCCAACGAATCCGCGGGGTGCGGAGCCGGGCACCGACGAGGACGGCCGGCTGATGGAGCGGTACCGCGACGGCGACGAGGCCTGTTTCGCGGTGCTCCTGCGGCGGCACCAGGGACCCGTCTTCCGGTTCTTCCTGCGCCACGTGGGGGACGTGGAGAGCGCCGAGGACCTGACGCAGGAGGCGTTCCTGCGCGTGGTGCACAATCGCGCCTCGTTCCGCAGCGGGGCCCGCTTCACGACCTGGATCTACACGATCGCCCGCAACCTGGCGGTGGACGAGATGCGCAAGCGGCGCTACCGGCGCCACCGCTCGCTGGACGAGCCGCTGGGGGGTCGCGACGGCGACCCGGGGCGGACGCTGGGGGACGTGGTGGGAGACCCGAAGGAGCGAACCGAGGTGCAGGCGGCCGACCTGGAGATGCGCGCCTCGCTGGAGGCGGCGATCGGCCGCCTGCCCGAGGAACAGCGGGAGGTGTTCACGCTGCGCGAGATGGGCGGCCTGTCGTTCCAGGAAATCGCCGAGGTGGTCGGCTGCAACGAGAACACGGTCAAGAGCCGCATGCGGTACGCCCTCGAGCGCCTGCATGCGGCGTTGCGGGACCGGGTCGAGGAGCCGGAGGGATGAGGCCGCGATGACGGGACGCGTGCCGGTGGCGTGCGAAGCGCACAAGGACGACCTCGCCGCCCTCGCCCTGGGCGAGCCGCTCGGCGCGCGCGAGGCCTCCCTCCGCGCCCACCTCGACACCTGCCCCGGCTGTCGCGCCTACCACGCCGCCATGCTCCGGACGCTCGGCGCCGTCCGGGCGCTTCCGCAGCCCGAGCCGCCGGAGGAGATGACGGAGCGTATCCTCCAGGCCGCCCGCCGGTCACAGCGGGCGACCCTGTTGCCGGCGAGCGGTCTCGTCGCCCGCTGGCTCGAGTCGCTGGCGGCGGCGTTCCGGCGCCCGCTGCTGGCCTCCGCCGTCGCCGCCGTGGCGATCGCATCGGCGGCGGTCGTTCTCCTGGTGCTGAGCCGGGAGGAGACCCCCGCGCCGCCGTCCGGCGCGACCGGACCCCGGATCGCGCGCTTCGAGGCTCCGGCGGTCGAGATGGAGCAGCCGGCGGCCGCCGCTCCGCCCGCCGCCGTGTCCGCCGCCCCGG
>JAAZOP010000082.1 GCA_012797735.1 Myxococcales bacterium | reverse complement strand
GGAAGGGCGGCACGGAGATGGCGGCCATCGGCGCCAGCAGGGTGGCGGGGGAGATCTCGAAGGGGCCGAGCCGCACCGAGGTGTCCGCGAATCGCACGGGCGGATCGTGCGGATCGAAGGGGGGAAGTCAAGCGCGGCGCCGCGGTCCGGATGCCGGCCCGGATCCGGGTGCGACCCGACCGCCGGGGCCGGAAGCTGGCATCCGGGAAGGTCCTTCCAGTAGACTCGACCGCCGCGCGGCGGAGGAGACGCGAATGGCGATCGGTGATCCGCGGCCGTCGGCGGAGAGTGCGTCTTTCGACCGCACCGCGGGTCCTGCGGCCGCGCCGCCGCCGGCGCCGGCGGTGGTCGGGACGGCCGCGCGGCGCCCTCGCGGAACGCTGGAACGCCTGGCGCCGGCCCTGCTGGTGCTGCTCGGCCTGCTGGTATTCGTGCCGGGCCTGCTCGGCGAGTTCGTCTGGGACGATCTGATGTTGATCCGGGGCAATGCCTACGTGCGCGACCCGTCGCGGCTGCTGGAGGCGTTGACGCACGACTTCTGGCACGTGTCGACCGCGGATCCCGTCGGCGAGCAACACGGTCTGCTCTACTATCGGCCGGTGGTCACGCTGGCCTACGCCCTCGAGTTCCAGCTGTTCGGCGAGGCGCCGTTCGGCTACCACGCGGTGAGTCTGCTGCTCCATCTCGTCTGCGTGTTGCTCGCGTTCGGGTGGTTGCGGCGGCGCCTGGGGGAAGGTCCTGGGGGGACCGCAGCGGCGCTGGTGGGTGCGGCCCTGTTCGCGGTGCACGCTTCGCGGCCGGAGTCCGTGAGCTGGGTCTCGGGGTCGACGGATCTCTGGATGGTGCTCTTCGTGCTCTCGGGGTTGTGGTTGTGGGACCGGGCGTCCTCGCGGGCGGCGGCCGCGGGGGCGACGCTGTGCTTCGCGCTGGCCGTGCTGTCGAAGGAGACGGCCGTGGTGGTGCCGGTGCTGCTGGCCGCGGATGCCTGGTTGCGGCACGGGCCGGGGCGAAGCGGGTGGTGTGCGGCGCGGCGGGCGGCGCTGCCGCTGCTGGGAGTCTCGGCCGTGTTCCTGTTGCGCCTGTCGTTCGTGCCGTTGCGGAGCGCAGGTTTCGCCGGGCCGGGCGATGCGGCATGGACGGTGCTTTCGACGGCGGGACACTACGTGCGGGCGATGGTCTGGCCGTGGCCGCCGAGCGTCGAGGCGTCGTTCGTGCTTCGGGATGCCGCGGGGCACACGGTCCATCGCTGGTGGAGCGTCGGGCTGGGGCTCGTCGCGGTGTCGGGCTTCCTGGGGTTGTCGGTCGCGGCGTGGCGTCGTCGCGCGCTCCGGCCTTGGCTGGCGGACGCGGCATGGTTCGTGGTGCCGTTGCTGCCCGTGTTGAACCTGTGGCCGTTGGGGTTGTCGACTCTCGCTTCCGCGCGGAATCTGTATCTCCCGCTGCTGGGCGGGGCGGCGTGGCTGGCGCGCGGCTTGGCGGCGGCCGGACGGCGTTCCGATGCGTTGCGCCCCGCCGTCTTCGGCGCCGGCGGGCTGGCGGTGGCGTTCTTCTCGCTCGTCTCGCTGTACCAGATCCATACGTTGCGGAGCGAGGACGCGCTGTGGACGTACGAACACTCGATCGCGCCGGACAATCCGTACGCGGCCGAGCGTCTGGCGCGCGTCCGGTTCCAGCAGGGGCGGTACCGGGAGGCGTTGGAGGCGGTGCGGGCGGCCTGGGAAGCCTCCAGCGGCGCCGAGACGCGCCGCGTACACCTCGTGCTGTTGGGCGCCGACATCGCGATGGCCGCGACGTCCGACGCCGACCAGGCGAAGCTGCGAAGCATCCGGACGTTCTACGAGCGGCTCGCGCGCGGGCAGGACGCGCGGCTGGAGATCGGCGACGGGACGCTCGAACTGGCGGGCGGGGAGCGAATGGCCCGCTACCTCGCGGAGCAGCCCGCCCGATTCCTGGTGCCGCGCGCCGTCGCCCACGCCCGAACGCTCGACCTCGAGGAGGCGCGCCGGCAGCTCGAGGAGGTCGTCGGGCGCTTCCCGGCGTCGGTGGACGGCTGGGTCCAACTGGCGCTCGTGCTGGCGCGCGAGTCCCGGTGGGCCGAGGCGCGGCGGGCCGTGGAGTCCGGCCTGGCGGTCCAACCCGACGAGGCGCGGCTGTTGCAGCTCCGGCGGGATGTGGACACCGCCGAGCGGCTCGCCGCCTCGTCCGCCGCGGCCGACCCCGCGACCCGCGCGATGATGCGCGCACAGACCCTGCTGGCCTTCGCGGGGTTCGAGCTGGCGCGGCGCGAGCTGGCGCCCGTGCTGGCCGCGCACCCGGATCGGCCGGAGCCGGTGTTGCTGCGGATCCTGATCGATGCCGGCGACGCCCGGTTCGACCTCGCCCGACGAACCGTGGAGGAGGCCCGCGCGCGGATGCCGGCGCAGTCGGAGCTGTGGGACGAGGCGCTGCGGCGGATCGCGGACGAGGAGCAGGCCTGGCGCTCGGCCCACGGGGTTCCCTGACGAGGTGGTCGCGAGCCCCGGGTCCTGCCGAAGAACCGGCCCCAGACCGCGCGCGAGATCGTCGCGTCCGCGGACCGCGTGACGGGGGCGCTCCGGCGGCCAGCCCGGGGCGCCGGCGGGGAAGCGCTCTCGAGCCGCCGGAGGAAGAGGCGGCGGTGCGCGGGTGAGGAGCGGAAGCGGCGGCTTTCTTGCCGCGGCGTCGAGGGCGGCGGTAGATTGGGTCCGTGCGGGTTGTCTCCCCAGGCCCGGCGTGTGCTTTCGTCCTGATGGCGTTCGCCGCGACGGGCTCCGCGGTCGCGCAGGAGGTCCACGAGGCCACGCTGGTGGTCGGCGAGGGCGCCGACCCGTATCCGGTGTCGCTCCGGCTCCAGAACGGCCAGCGCGCCTCGATCCGCGGCGACGCTCGGGCCCTCCCGGCGCCCGCCTCCGAGGCGGGGCCGAGCCTGGTGGAGCTCGAGCGGCTGCGGATGGACCTCGAGGCGTGCCGGGCGTTCTTCGGACCGGAGGCGGTGTGCGGCCCGCCCGCCGTGCCGGCGGCCGGGCTGTTCGCCGGCGCGCGGGTGCCGCGGGCGTTCACGACGGCCGCGGTCACGGGTGCGGCGGCGGCCGCGGGGGAGGCGG
>JAAZOP010000081.1 GCA_012797735.1 Myxococcales bacterium | reverse complement strand
TGCCGCTCCGGCAGCACGCCGGCGCGCCCGCGCGGCCGGTGGTCGCCGCGGGCGATCGCGTCGCGCCGGGCGCCTTGCTGGGGGAACGGCCGGAGGGGAAGCTCGGCGCGCGGGTGCACGCCGGCGCCGCCGGCCGCGTGGTCGAAGTCACCGGCGCCGCGGTGACGATCGAGGTGGAGTGAGCCGTGCGATCGATGAACTGCCCCGACCCGACGCAGGAGACCGCCCCGGTGGACCGGCTCGACAACGATTCGCTCGCCGTCGGCTGCGTGGAGACGAGCAGCATCGCCCGCGGCCTCGAGGCCGCCGACGCGATGCTCAAGGCGGCCGAGGTGCGCCTGCTGGCCTGCAACCCGGTCTGTCCCGGGAAGTACGTCGTGCTCGTCGGCGGCCTCGTCGCCGAGGTCACCGCCGCCGTGCGGGCCGGCGAGGCGGCGGCGGCGGACACGCTGACCGACTCGACGGTCATCCCGAACGTCCATCGCCAGGTCTTCGACGCCTTCAGCGCCACCACGACGTTCGAGAACGTCGCGGCGCTCGGGATGATCGAGACCTTCGGCATCCCGTCGGCGATCGTCGCCGGAGACCAGGCGGTGAAGAGCGCCCGGGTCGATCTGCTGGAGATCCGGATGGCGCGGGCGCTCGGAGGGAAGGCGTTCGTGCTGCTGACGGGCGAGGTCGCCGCGGTGCGCGCGGCGCTCGAGGCCGGCGCGCGGGCCGGGGCGCAGAACGGACTGCTGCTGGGGACGACGCTGATCCCGGCGCCGCACCCCGACCTCGTGCAGAAGCTGCTGTAGACGGGGAGCAAGGCGATGGGCGACGCACTGGGGATGATCGAGACGCGGGGCCTGGTCGGGGCGATCGAGGCCGCCGACGCGGCGCTCAAGGCCGCCCCGGTGCGGCTGGAGCGCCGGCTGCGCGCCGGCGCGGCCCTGGTGACGGTGTTCGTCCGCGGCGAGACGGCGGCGGTGCAGGCCGCCGTCGAGGCGGGGGCGCAGGCGGCGGCCCGGGTGGGCCGGCTCGTCGGCACGCACGTGATCCCCAACCCCGACCCCGAAACCGACGACCTGCTCGGCGGGCCGGGCGCCGGGACATACTGCGTGGTCGACCCCGCCGCGCCCGGCCGCGACGGTCCGGGCCTGCGCCGGCGTGGGAGGGGCAAGTGAGGATCGCGCGCGTGGTCGGCCAGGTCGTCTCGACCGTTGCGGACGAGCGCTTCGACGGGCACAAGCTGCTGCTCGTGCGTCCGGTCGATGATCGGGCCCGTCCCGCCGACCCCGCGTTCCTCGCCGTCGACGCCGCGCAGGCCGGCGTCGGCGACTACGTACTGGTCGTCCAGGAGGGAAAGAGCGCCCGGCAGGTGATGGACTCGAAGGACGCCCCCTGCGAGGCGATCGTCGTCGGGGTGATCGATCATCTCCAGACGGCGGGACGGCGGCGCTTCCTGCGCGCCCCCGAGCAGGGCGGGCCGGTGGAGCGGTAGCCGATGGCGACGCGGGAAGAGGTCGAGCGGCTGGTGCGGCAGGTGGTGGGCGAGGTGCTCGCCGCCACGGGCGGAGCCGCGGCCGTCGCCGCGGAGCCCGGCCGCCGCGCGCCGCTGGTCGCCGCCAACTGGAAGATGAACCTGCTCGCCGCCGATGTCCGCGCCTGGCCGGCGAAGCTCGAGCCGCCGGCCGGCGTCGAGCTGGTGGTCTGCCCGCCGCTGGTGTGGCTGCCGCTGCTCCGCGAGGCGCTCGGGCCCGCCGCCCGCGCGGCGCTCGGCGCCCAGAACGTCCATCCCGCGCCCCGGGGCGCGTTCACGGGGGAGCATTCCTGCGCGATGCTGCGCGACGCGGGGGCGAGCTGGGTGATCGTGGGGCACTCCGAGCGGCGGGCGCTGTTCGGCGAGACCGACGCGTTCGTCGCGGAGAAGCTGCGCGCCGCGCTGGCGGGCGGCCTGCGGGTCATCCTGTGCGTCGGCGAGCGGCTCGCGGAGCGGGACGGCGGGGCGACCTTCCGGGTGCTGCGCGGACAGCTCACCGCGGCCCTGGCGGATCTGGGATTCCCGGCGCCGGACCCCGCGACGCTGGTCGTGGCCTACGAGCCGGTGTGGGCGATCGGCACGGGTCGCCATGCGACGGCGGAGCAGGCGCAGGAGGCCGCGGCGTTCCTCCGCGAGCGCCTGGCGGAGCGGTTCGACTGGCGCTGGGCGCTGGCGGCGCGGATCCTGTACGGCGGCAGCGTCACCCCCGCCAGCGCGGCGGAGCTGGCGGCGCAACCGGACATCGATGGGTTCCTCGTCGGCGGCGCGTCCCTCGACCCGGCCGCCTTCTCCTCGATCGCGGCGGCGACGGCCCGCGCCAAGGAGCGACGGTAGGATGGGCAAGCCTCGCGTGTTTCTCGGCGCCGACCACGGCGGTTTCCCGCTCAAGGAGCGTCTCAAGGCCTGGCTCGTCGAGCGTGGGCACGAGGTCGGCGATTTCGGCACGCATTCGACGGAGGCGGTCGACTACCCCGACTTCGCGTTCCTCGTGGCGCAGGCGGTGGCGGGCAACCGCGCGGCGGGCGGCGACGCGGTCGGGATCATGATCGACAGCATCGGCCAGGCGAGCGCGATGGTGTGCAACAAGGTGCCGGGGATCCGGGCGGTGGCCGGCTACGACGCCTACGCGGTGCGCTCGAGCCGGGAGCACAATGACGCGAACGTGCTGTGCCTGGGCGGCGCCGTGCTCGGCTGGGGCCTCGCCCAGAGCCTCGTCGAACTGTGGCTCGAGACGCCCTACGCCGGTGGACGGCACCAGGCGCGGCTCGACAAGATGGCCGCTCTTGAAAAGCGGGCGGCGAAGGGGTAGGCGGACCGGACGGCCGGGGAGCGGACGATGCAGTTGGGTCGGGTCGTGGGCCAGGTCGTATGCACGGTGAAGGACCGGAACCTCGAGGGGTACCGGCTGTTCGTCGTGCAGGGGCTCGACGAGCGGTTGCGGCCGGTCGGCAAGCCGTTCGTGGCGGTCGACGGCGTCCGTTGCGCCGGTCCCGGCGACGTGGTGTGGGTGACGCAGAAGCGCGACGCCGCGATCGCGCTGGGCGACCGGGCGCCGGTGGATGCGACGATCGTGGGGTACGTCGACGAGGTCTCGACGGAGGAGACGCCGGGCGGCCCCGTGCGGGTCGTGGACCGCGGACTGGACAGGGAGTCGAAGGCCTGATCGAATCGGGCCATGGAGGTGCAAGGTGGAGAAGGAAGCTCTGGGCATGATCGAAACCAAGGGGCTGGTGGGCGCGATCGAGGCGGCCGACGCGATGGTCAAGGCCGCCAAGGTGACGCTGATCGGCAAGGAGTTCGTCGGCGGCGGGTACGTCACGGTGATGGTCCGCGGCGACGTCGGCGCCGTGAAGGCGGCGGTCGAGGCGGGCGGCGTGGCGGCGAAGAAGGTCGGCGAGCTGGTGTCGGTGCACGTGATCCCGCGGCCGCACAGCGAGGTCGAGGGGATCCTGCCGAAGATCGAGAAGTAGGCGACGGCCCGTTGAACGCCCGGACCTGAGCGCGCGCCGGCGGGACCCGGCGGGACGCCGCCGCTTCCCGTGCCGCCGCGCGCTCCGGGACCCGGACGAGGAGGACGCGCATGGTCTCCGACGACCTGGTCGAGCGGATTGCGGCGGAGGTGCTGCGACGGATCGGCGGCGCTTCGCCGGCGAACCCGCCGCCCTCCGCGGCTCCGGCCGCTCCGGCCCCGGCGGCCCCGCCGGTTCGACCGCCGCCGGTCGCGCCCGCCGGACTCCGCTCGCTCGTGCTGCTCACCGGCGGCGACAACCGCCTGGACGAGGCGCTGGTGCAGCTCGGCCGCATCGCCGAGTGCAGCCGCGAGACGACGGTGGTGCTGTCGCCGACGGCGCAGCGGCTGGTCGGGGCGCCCGCGGTCCGTCGCGCGGCGCCCGCGGCGCAGGTGCTTGCCGACGGCGACCCCGCGAAGCTCCTCGCTGACGTGGACGCCGTCTGGCTGCCGAACCTGTCGCTCAACGCCGCCTCGAAGATCGCGCGGCTCGTCCCCGACAGCCTGGTTTGCATCCTCGCCGTCCGCGCCCTGCTGCTCGGCATCCCCGTCGCGGCCGCCCGCGACTCGCTCTACCCCGCCGGCGTCGACCCGGAGAAGGTCCCCGAACCGGTGCGGGCGCGGGTCGAGGAGCTGGTGGCCGAGCTGCGCAAGCTGGGGGTCCGCATCTGCCCGGTGGACCGGCTGGCCGCGGGGCCGGCGACCGGCGCGGCGTCCGGGACGACCCCGGGCTGCTCCGGCGGCGGCGACTGCACCGCCTGCGGCCTGTGCGTCGAGAAGCAGCCGCACGCGGTGCGGGCGATGGTCGAATCCGGGGCGGCGCGCATCGCCGCGGCGCCGGGCAGCCAGCCGCAGGCCGGCGACCTCGCCGCGCTGATCGACCACACGCTGCTCAAGCCCGACGCCACCGAGAAGGACGTGCGGAAGCTGTGCGAGGAGGCGAAGCAGTACGGCTTCGCCTCGGTCTGCGTCAACCCGTCGTGGGTGCCGCTCTGCGCCGAGCTGCTGGCCGGCACGCCGGTCAAGGTCTGCACCGTGATCGGCTTCCCGCTCGGCGCGACCACGCCGACCGCCAAGGCGATCGAGACGCGCGATGCGATCGCCAACGGCGCGAACGAGATCGACATGGTCATCAACGTCGGCGCGCTCAAGTCGGGCAACGACGAGCTGGTGCGGCAGGACATCGAAGGGGTCGTGCAGGCGGCGCACGGCAAGGCGATGGTCAAGGTGATCCTCGAGACGGCGCTGCTGTCGCGGGAGGAGAAGATCAAGGCCTGCCTCCTGGCCAAGATGGCCGGGGCGGACTTCGTCAAGACCTCGACCGGCTTCTCCTCGGGCGGCGCCACCGTGGAGGACATCGCGCTGATGCGCGCCACGGTCGGCCCCGAGATGGGCGTCAAGGCCTCGGGCGGCATCCGCGACCGGGCCACCGCCGAGGCGATGGTCGCGGCCGGTGCGACCCGCATCGGCGCGTCCGCCTCGGTCGCCATCGCCACCGGCCAGAAGCCGGCCGGCAAGGGCTACTGACGCCGCCCGCCGGGCGGGGCGTCCCCGCTCCGGAGGCCCCCGCTTCGAAGGAGGTCGGCGCATGCGCATCCTGGTGCTCAACGCGGGCAGTTCGTCGATCAAGTTCGAGCTGTTCCGGATGCCGGAGGAGACGGTCGATGCCCGCGGCCTGCTCCAGCGGATCGGCGAACCGCTCGGCGAGCTGGCGTGCCGGATCGGCGGCCACGAACGGAAGTTCGAGCGGCCGGTCAAGGACCATGCGGAGGGGCTGCGGCTGATCCTCGACGCGCTCACCGACACCGCCCACGGCGGTTTCGCCGACCTGGCGGAGATCACCGCGGTCGGACACCGCGTCGTGCACGGCGGCGAGGCGTTCCACGAGCCGGTGCTGATCGACGACGAGGTGGAGCGGGCGATCGAGGCGCACGTGCCGCTGGCGCCGCTGCACAACCCGCCCAACCTGCTCGGGATCCGCGAGGCGCGCAAGGCGCTCCCGGACGTGCCGCAGGTGGCGGTCTTCGACACCGCGTTCCACCAGACGATGCCGCCGGTGGCGTTCCGCTACGCGGTCCCCGGCGAGCTCTACGAGCAGGCGAAGCTGCGGCGCTACGGTTTCCACGGCACGTCGCACCGCTACGTCTCCGAGCGCGCCGCGGCGATCCTGGGGCGGAAGCCGGAAGCCGCCAACCTCGTCACCTGCCACCTCGGCAACGGCTGCTCGATGGCCGCCGTCCGCGGCGGCCGCTCCGTCGACACCTCGATGGGCCTCACCCCGCTCGAGGGACTGGTGATGGGCACGCGCAGCGGGGACATCGATCCCGCCGTCGCGGCGTACCTGGAACGCGTGCGGGGGCTGACGATCCGGCAGATCGATGCGCTGCTGAACAAGCAGAGCGGGCTGCTGGGGTTGTCGGGCCTGTCGAACGACATGCGCACGCTGCTCGCGGCGGAGGCGGAGGGGAACGAGCGGGCGAAGCTGGCGATCGATGTCTACTGCTACCGGATCCGCAAGTACGTCGGGGCGTACACGGCGGTGCTCGGCCAGGTGCACGCGCTGGTGTTCACGGCGGGGGTCGGGGAGAACTCGGCGCCGATCCGCGCGCGGGTGCTGGCCGGACTGGAGCCGCTGGGCTACCGCCTGGACGAGGAGCGCAACCGTGCCGCCGTCCGCCGGGAGGCCGACATCGCGACCGCCGACTCGCCGATCCGGATCCTGGTCGTGCCGACCAACGAGGAGCTGGTGATCGCGCGCGACACCTTCGAGCTCGCGCTGCGCCGCCCCTCGCGGTTCGTCGCGGGCTGAACCGACCTCCCGGCCGGCCGATCGCCGCGCCGCCGCTCGGCTGCCGGGCCGGTCTGCTACGACCGATCGGCGGCGGGATCCGTCTGGTCGCAGCTCGGGTCCTCCTGCGGCGCGAAGCCGAAGAAGCGCCGCAGCTCCTCGTACAGGTCCGGCGTTTCGCGCCGCATCCGCTCCGGCCGCTCGAAGAACGCCTCGGTCGCCACCGCGAAGAACTCGGCCTCGTTCTTGGCGCCGTACATCCGCAGCACCCGCCGCTCGGCCCGGCCGCCGCCGCGCAGGCGGGTGAAGCGCCGCGCCATCACCTCGGCCCACGCGCGGTAGTGCTCGCGCGCCCGCAGCGGCGGCGTCCCGTCGAAACCGCCGTCCGCGTGGTCGAGCACGTGGGCGAACTCGTGGGTCGCCGTGTCGTGCCCGTCGCAGGGATTGGCCAGCCCCGCTTCGACCGCGGGCCACGACAGCACCACCGTCCCGAAGGAATGCGCCTCGCCCAGGAACGGGCCGTCGTCCCGCCGCTTCGGATGCCGCAGCGCCTCGTACGGGTAGACGACCACTTCCCGCAGGTCGTCGTAGAGCGACAGATCGAGGTGCAGCACGAGGCGGGCGGCGGCGGCCGCGACGACCACCCGGATCTCGTCGGTGATCTCGAGCCCGGCGGCGCCGAAGAACGGCTTCTCGGCCACGAAGATCTGGATCAGCTTGCGCAGCCGCTCGGCCCGGTCCGGCCGCAGCATCCCGTAGAACCGCACCTTGCGCCGCAGGATCTCCTCCCACGCCGTGGGGAACGGTTGCGCCAGAATCCGCCTGCGCCTTCGGCGGCGCCACCACCCGAACATCGGTCGCAGCGTAGCAGAATCCCGGGCGGCCGGGTCGGCGCGCTGCGGCGGACCGGCGGTCCCGGCGCCCGAAAGCGGCGCGGCGCCGGCGGCCCGGGCTACGGCGGTGGAACCGGAGTCGCGTCGCGCGCGCCGTCGATGTCGGTGCGGATCACCGGCCCGATCGCGCGGCAAGCCTCGAGCAGCTCGCCGGCGACGCCGACGACGACCACCACGGCGCGGCCGTCGTCGAGGTACCGGTCGGCGGCGTCGCGGACCTGCTCGGCGGTGACGGCCTCGATCCGGTCGCGGTACGTGTCCCAGTAGTCGGCGGGCAGGCCGTTGATCTCGATCTGGGCCAGCAGGAAGGCGAGGTTGAGGGGCGTCTCGACGCGCAGCGGCAGGAGGCGCGTCAGGTAGCCCCGGCGCGCCGCCAGTTCCTCGGCCGGCGCCTCGGTGGTCCGCAGCCTCCGCATCTCCGCCATCAGCTCGACCAGCGCCTCGCCGGTCGCCGCCGACTCGACGTCGGTGTAGATCGTCGCCGGCGCCCGGTCCGCGCTCTCCTCGACGCCCGCGTACGCGCCGTAGGTCCAGCCGTGCCGTTCCCGCAGGTTGAGGAACAGGCGGGCGGAGGCGCTGCCGCCGAGCACATCGGCGGCGAGCGCGAGGGCGGCGAAGTCGGGGTCGCGCTGCGGCACGGTGGCGAAGCCGATCTGGATCGCGGTCTGCGACGAGCCCGGCCGATCGACGAGCAGCACGCGGCGGGCCGGGATCGCGGGCGGGTCGGGCACCGGCGCCGGCGGCGCGGCCCCGTTCCGCCACGCGCCGAAGGCCGTCTCGACGAGCGGCCGCAGGGCGGCGGCATCGACGTCGCCGGCGGCGACGAGGAACGCGCCGTCCGCGGCGTAGCGGTCGCGGTGGAACGTCACGAGATGCTCGCGCTGGATCCGCTCCAGCGACTCGGGTGTGGCATCGATCCGGGCGTAGGGATGGTCGCCGTAGATCTCGCGGAACAGGACCACCTGGGCCACGTAGTCCGGGTCGGCCCGGAGCAGCGCCAGCCGGCCCAGTTCCCGCCGGCGGTGCCGCTCGACCTCCTCCTCCGGGAACGCCGGCTCGGTCACGATCTCGGCCAGCGTCGCCAGCGCGGTCCCGACGTGTTCGCTCGGCACCGACAGCACGTGGTACACGGCGTCCCGATCGGTCCGGACGCGGAACGTCCCGCCGAGGTCCTCCACCATCGCCAGCACTTCCTCGGCGGTGTGTCGTCTCGTCCCCTCCTTCAGCATCTCCGCGGTGAAGTCGGCCAGCCCCGGCAGTCCGGGCGGCTCGGCCGCCTGTCCGCCGCGCACGACCAGGACGAAGTGGGCCATCGGCAGGCGGCCCGCGCGCAGGACCTGCACCGGCAGGCCGTTCGCCAGCACGAACCGCTCGGGCACCGGAAACGCCACCTCGGGCGACGGCCCGAGCTCCGGGCGGGGCGGAACGAGCGGGACGGCGCGCTCCCGGGGCGTGGACGGCGGGGGCGAGGGGCAGCCGGAGAGGCCGAGCCCCAGGGCGGCCGCGAGGATCCAGCGGAAGGTCGTCCGGATCATGCCCACTCCTTCACCGGCGCGAGCGCCGCCGGCGGGCCGGAGCTTCGCAGGGACGCACGGATTGTTCAAGCAGCGGGGGACTACAGCCGCTCGAGCACCTTCGCGGCGAGGGCCTTGGCCTGCTCGAGTTTCTTCTCGGCCGGCGTGTCGTCGAACATCACGACGCCGACGATGAAGCTGGTCTCGCCCCGCAGGACGCTCAACATGCCGCTGGCCTCCAGCCACTTGGCCTGGTCGCCCACCCCGGACAGGGGATCTCCGGGCGCGTTCTCGAACGTCTCCTTGCCCGACGACGCATAGACGGTCGTCAACAACTGCCCGGGGCCGTCGAGCTTGTACTCGCAGACGTTCGGCGCTTCCGTCGGGCCGTGACCCGATTCGGCCACCGCCAGGCCGACGACCGCCTTGATCTCGTCCGCCGTCAGCAGGGCGCAGGCGTCCGGGCCGGCCGCCGGGCTGCCGCCGGCCGTCGCTGCGGCGGCGGCCGCCGGGGC
>JAAZOP010000080.1 GCA_012797735.1 Myxococcales bacterium | reverse complement strand
GGCCGCACTGGTTCTTGCCCCAGCAGGCGACGGTGCCGTCCCGCCGCAGGGCGCAGGTCACGCCGTCGCCCGCCTCCACGGCCGCCGCGTCGGCCAGGCCCGCGACCGCGACCGGCGTGAAGCGGTGGGTCCACGAGCCGTCGCCGAGCTGCCCGCCGTCGTTTTCTCCCCAGCAACGGACCGTGCCGCCGGCGAGGAGGGCGCAGGCGTGGTCCCAGCCGACCGAGATCTGCGCCACGTCGCCCAGGTCGGGAACCGGCACGGGGACCGGCACCGGGTCCCGGCAAAACGTCGCCAGCATGTCGCCCCAGCAGCGCACGGGCCGATCTTCCAGCACGGCGCACGCCTGCTCGCGACCCGCGGAGATCGCCGCGACGCCCGACAGCCCCGGCACCGGCGCCGGCGTCCGGCGCGGTTCGCGCGAGCCGTCGCCGAGCTGTCCCGAGTCGTTGCGCCCCCAGCAGCGCACCGTGCCGTCCTCGGCGAGCGCGCAGGTGAAGCCGAAGCCGACGGCGAGCGCCCGGGTCTTGGGCAGTCCTTCCACCCGGGCGGGGAACTCGCTCCACCAGGTCTCGTTGGCGGCGCTGCCGAGCTTCCGGTTGTTCGGCGCGCCGAAGCAGGCGACCGAGCCGTCCAGGCCGAGCGCGCAGGCGTGGGGCGTCTGCGCGGGCAGGACCAGCGCCACCCCGGCCAGACCCGCGATCGGCCCCGGGCGGCTCCGGGCTTCGGGGTCGTCGGCAAGCGCCCCGCGGATGCCGACGCCCCAGCAGGCGGCCCCGTGGTCCGGCGTCACCGCGCATGCGTTCCATCCCTCGTCGAGCGCCAGCGCCAGCGCCCCGGCCAACCCCTCGACCGGCGTCGGCGGCGTCGGCGTCGGCTCCATCGGCCGGGCCCATTGGCGCCAGACCTTGCGCGCGGCGGACCGGCACGGCTCCCGCGTCGGCCACGGTGGCGCTTCGGCCTCCGGAGCGTCCGGCGCGGCGCCGGCCGTCGGTCCGTCCGTACCGCCGGAACCCGCACCGGGCGCGGCCTCGCCCTCGGCGGCCTCCCGCGCGGACGGAGCCGCCCCGGCCGCCCCCTCGCCGGCGCCCTTCCGGCAACCGAGGATCCCCAGGACGAGCAGGCACGTGATCGGCAGCCGCATCGGTCGCGCCATGGCGCTCCTTCTGCGCATCAGCGAGCGCGCCGTCGTGCGGCGAAGACCCCGCCGAGGGCCGCGATCAGCAGCAGGATGCCGGCCGGCCGGCCGGCGGGGACGCGGCAGCCGCAGCCCGAGCCGCCCGAGGCCGGTGGTGTCGTCGCGTCGGTGGGCGCGTCGGTCGTCGAGTCGAGGGCCGACGTGTCCCGCGGCGCGTCCTCCACGACGTCCGGCGGGACGTCCGGGGTCGTCGCGCCGTCGTCGGCGGGAACGTCCGGCTCGGCATCGCCGTCGGCCCCGGCGTCCCCGTCGGCATCGGCGTCGGCGTCGGCGCCGCCGGTGCAGACGGTCGAGGCCTTCTCGAGCGTGAACTGTTCGATCGTGCCGGAGCAGTCGGCGCTGGTCCAGCTCGTGAGCTGCAGGCCGCAGTCGCGCGTCGTCACGCGCATCGTGCCGCCCTCGACATCGACCACCACGAAGTTGAGGTGGTTGAGGCCGCTGGCGCTGTGCGCCAGGGTGGACGTGAAGATCGGATTGCCCAGGGCGCCCCCGCCGCCGGTGACGACGTAGATCGGTCCCTCGGCGATCCCGCGTCTTCCGCCGTCCTCCGGGAGCGGCGTCCAGACGTGCGGCCGGCCGCCGTAGCCGCCGCGCGATGGGTGGAACCGCTCGTAGTCGTGGTCGTGGCCGTTGAGCACCAGGTCGACGCCGTAGTCGTCGAGGACCGGGACGAGGAGGTCGGCGCGGGCCTTGTCGTCCTCGTTGCTGCCGTGCACGCCGCTCGACCAGATCGGCGTATGGAACTGCACGACGCGCCAGTCGACCGCGTCCCGGTGGTCCTCCAGGACGCCGCGGAGCCAGGCGATCTGCGCATCCATCGAGAAGGTGTAGGTCGAGAGGCTGACGACCAGCACGTTGCCCGCGACGAACCAGAAGTAGTCCTCGACGCCGTCGGGGTTGTTCGTCGGATAGGCGAACATCTTGTTCAGGTTCGCACCGGCGCCCTGGCCGGGGCCGTCGTCGTGGTTGCCGAACGTCAGGAAGAAGGGCGAAACCCGCGAGAGCGGGGTGGTGCTGTCCATCTCCGGAGGCCACTGCTCGGTGTTCGCCCCGTCGTAGACGAAGTCGCCGGTGTCGAGCGTGAACAGGGGGCGTTCGGCCGCCAGCGCGACCGCCACGTCGTCCCACTGCAGCGACGGGATGTAGTAGCCGAACAGCTCCTGGCCGCGGTTGTCGCCGAGCGAGGCGAAGCGGAACGGCGCGCAGGAGCCGGCCGGGGGCGCGGTGCGGAAGACGTACCAATCGCTCCAGCGGTCCCCCGAGTACACGTGGTACTCGTACTCGGTGTCGGGCCGCAGGTCGGTCAACGTGGCGGAGTAGGTCACGTCGAGATCCCCGCTGCCGGTCGCGACGCCGTCGGCCGGGACGGTGACGGCAGCTCCGCCGCCCGCCGGCCGGTACTCCACCTGCCCCGTCCCCGCCGCGTCGTCGGTCCACGAGACGGTCATCGTGGTGTCGGTGGGGCCCGTCCAGCTCAGGCGTTCCCAGCGCGGGGCACCCCGGGCCGCGCCGGGAGCGGCGAGCAATGCGGCGAGCAGCGCGGCGAGCGTGCGTGGACGATGTCCCATCGACCCCTCCCCGCGGCGGCGCGCGTGCCCCCGCGCGCCCCGCACAAGCGGGATGATTGTAGGGAGCGCCTCGACGGTTGTCCACGACCCGCTCCGGCTCGCCGCCCAGGCCCGTTCCTTCAAATCCGCTTGACCGGGCCGGCCGACGCCGCTACGAAGCTCGTGTCGGGTTCCGGCCGGAGGGGCGACGTTCGGGACGGTCGCCTGGAAAGACCGCCGGAGGAGTGCCCGGGTCGTCGGGTCGCCGGGAGGCGCGACCGGGGCGAAGGGAGGAAGCCATGGGAACCAGGGGACGCGAGATCGTCGGCATGAACGTCGGAAAGCTGGTGCAACTGCTCAACGAGGCCTACGCCAGCGAGTGGCTCGCCTACTACCAGTACTGGCTGGGGGCGAAGGTGATCAAGGGGCCGATGAAGGACGCGGTGGCGGCCGAGCTGAACCTGCACGCGACCGAGGAGTTGAACCACGCCGTGCTGCTCTCCACGCGGATCATCCAGCTCGGCGGCACGCCGGTGCTCACCCCCGAGGGGTGGGGCAAGGTCAGCCCCTGCAAGTACGACGCGCCCGAGGACCCCTACGTCGCCGTGCTGCTCGACCAGAACATCGCCGGCGAGCAGTGCGCGATCACGACCTACAAGAAGCTGATGGACGCCACCAAGGACAAGGACATGGTGACCTACAACCTGGCGCTGCAGATCCTGACCGACGAGATCGAGCACGAGGAGGATCTGCAGAGCCTCAAGGAGGACCTGGACCTGATGGTCCAGCGGGGCCGCAAGTGACCCCGCGCTGATCCGCCACCCGCGGTCGACCGGCGGGAGTTTCGACGAACGGTTGCGCCTGCGCGAGGCCCTGCAGAACTCGGATGGACGAGAGGTGGCTGTCCGGCCGGCCGGCGGCCGCGACGAAGCAGGCGGCCGGCCGACACGCGCGACCGGAGGACCTGGCGACGGTGGTTCGCGCGACGGTCGAGGCGGTGATGCCGCTGCGGCCCGTGTCCGGATCGTGACGCGGCCGCGCGGAGCGGAGGCTTGACGATGGGAGGAACGAGGCGTTCGCACGTATACGGCCCCGTCTGGTCCCGCCGCCTCGGACGATCCCTGGGCGTCGATCTCGTCCCGTACAAGGTTTGCAGCTACGACTGCGTCTACTGTCAGCTCGGGCGGACGACACGCAAGACGGTGCGGCGCGGCGAGTTCGCGCCGGTGGGCGAGGTGCTGGCCGACGTGCGGCGCGCGCTGGCATCGGGGCCGGCGCCCGACTTCCTCAGTCTGGCGGGATCGGGCGAGCCGACCCTGCACGCGGGACTCGGCGAGCTGATCGCGGCGCTCCGGCGGCGCACGACGATTCCGGTGGCCGTGCTGACGAACGGGTCGTTGCTGCTACGGCCCGACGTCCGCCGCGAGCTGGCCCGCGCCGACCTCGTCCTCCCGTCGCTCGATGCGGGCGACGCGCGGACGTTTCGCCGGGTGAACCGGCCGCACCCGTCGCTGCGGTTCGACGAGATGGTGGAGGGACTGGCGGAGTTCACCGCCGGCTTCGCCGGGACCGTCTGGCTCGAAGTGTTCCTGCTCGACGGTTGGACGACGATGCCGGCCCAGGTCGCGCGGTTGGCGGATCTGGCGCGGCGCATCGCCCCCGCGCGGGTCCAACTCAACACCGTCGCGCGCCCGCCCGCGGACCCGCGCGCGGTCGCCGTCCCCCACGCCGCCCTGCTTCGGATCGCGCGGGCGTTCGACGGACCGGTCGATCTGCTCGTGGACCGCCCCGGAGCGCGCCGGCCGCGGCGGCCGCGGAAGGACGACGCGGTGACGGCGGCGGCGGTGCTCGAACTGCTGCGACGCCGCCCGTGCACGGTGGAGGGGATCGCAGCCGGGCTCGGCCTCTCCCCGGACGAGTCGGTCCGGCAAGTCGAGGCGCTGGTCGGGGCCGGCCGGGTCCGTGCGGTGCGGCGCGGCGGCGCGCTGTTCTACGCGGCGGTGCGGCGTCCCGCTTCGTGACGGAGGGCCTCAGCCGGCCGGGGGCGGGGCGGGCCCCGGGCGTCCCGCGCGGGGCCGGATGGATGCGATGTGGGCCGTGACGGCGACCGCGATCGCCAGCAGTCCGACCCGGACCGGGAGCCAGTGCACGAAGAACGCGACGGAAACCAGGATCGTCGTCCAGAGCAGCGCGATGGCCCGGATCTTGGTCCGTCGCGGAATCCCGCGGCCGGCCCGGTAGTCGGCGAGGTACCGGCCGAACCAGCGGTTCGTGTACATCCATGCGTACATCCGGCGCGAGCCGCGGAGGAAGCAGGCGGCGGCGAGCAGCAGAAACGGTGTGGTCGGCAGCACCGGAAGCGGGACGCCGACGAGGCCCAGGCCGACGAAGAGGAACCCCAAGGCGTTCCATAGCAGCCGGGCCGGGCGGCCGGTCGCCGGCGGGCGGAGGCCGTCCGGAACCGCTCCGCACCGGTCGTCGCGTTCCCGCGGGTTACCAGGCATCGAGGACCAGTCCGTCGCGGGCGAACTCGTGGCCCGGGGGCAGCGGCCGGTCGCGGTCGACCCCGTGGCCGAGGTGGGTGAAGATCGTCCGGCGGGGTCGGACGCGCGCCGTGATCCGCAGCGCCTCCTCGACGTCCAGCACGCTGCGCTGCCCGCGCGGCGCTTCCTCGCGCCAGAAGCTCGTGCCGAGCACCAGCAGGTCGAGATCGCGCAGCCGCGCGTCCTGGAGCGCCTCGGGCGGGTCGAGCGAATCCGGCATGTAGACCAGGGCCCGCCCGTCCGCCTCGATGCGGAAGGCGTGCGCGAAGCCGTTGGCCCCGTGCGGCACCTCGAACGGGGTCCAGCGGACGCCGTCCCGGTCGAGCGGTCCGTCGAGCGGCCGGAAGTCGAGCCGGGACGGCAGCCACGGGTAGCGCTCGAGGAGCAGGGCGTAGCTGCGGCGCGGGACGAAGGCCGGCAGCGGTCCACCCGTCCAGCGGACGAAGTCGTAGAGATCGACCACGCCGCCCACGTGGTCGTTGTGGTGGTGCGTGAGGAAGGCCGCGTCGAGGGACCGGACGTGGTGGGCGACGAGTTGCCGGCGCAGTTCCGGCGGCGCGTCGACCAGCAGGCGCGCGCCGGCACGCTCCACGAGCAGGGCGGGGCGGTCGCGCCGGTTGCGCCCGGTCGAGCGGGCCTCGGCGCAGACGGCGCAGTCGCACCACCAGCGCGGGACGCCCTGCGAATCGCCGGAGCCGAGGAAGGTCAGTCGCATCGGAGGCGCCGCACGCCGGCCGGACGAACGCGGATCGCCGGGTGGTCGAGAGCCGTCATGCCGAGGTCTTGGCCTTGGCGTCCATCTCGGCGACCAGCCGCTCGTACAGCTCGATCTCGCGCCTGTTGCCCACGGCGAACGGGATGCGCTGATGCAGCTCGGTCGGATGGATCTCCGCGACCCGCTGGCGGCCGGTCGTGGCCAGGCCCCCGGCCTGCTCGGCGAGCATCGCGAACGGGGCGCACTCGTAGAGCAGCCGCAGCTTCCCCTTCCCCGTCTTGCGGTCGGCGGGGTAGAGGAACACGCCGCCGTACAACAGGTTGCGGTGGAAGTCGGCGACCGCGGTGCCGACGTAGCGCGAGCTCGTCCTGGCGTAGCGGGGGTCGGGGCCGAAGCGGATGTGGTCGGCGAAGCGCTTCGTCGCGTCGTCCCACTTCTGGTAGTTGCGCTCGTTGGCCGAGAAGCAGGTGCATGCGTCGGGAATCCGGATGTTCTCGTGCGACAGGACGTACTCGCCGAACTCGGGGTCCAGCGTGAAGCCGTGGACGCCGTTGCCGGTGGTGTAGACGAACATCGTCGAGGCGCCGTAGATCACGTAGCCGGCCGCCACCTGGCTGCGACCCGGCTGGAGGAAGTCCTCCGGGTCGCACACGCGCCCGGAACTCGTCCGGCGGTGGATCGAGAAGATCGTCCCCACCGGGATGTTCGCATCGATGTTCGACGAGCCGTCGAGCGGGTCGAACAGGACCACGTACTCCCCCTCGCCCTCGTCGCGCGGACCCAGCACCACCGGGTCGGATTCCTCCTCCGACGCCAGACCGCCGACGGCCGGCATCCACCGCAGCGTGGCCTTCATCACCTCGTTGGCCAGCGAGTCCAGCTTCATCTGCTGCTCGCCCTGGACGTTGATCACCCCGCGCGCCCCCAGGATGTTCAGCAATCCGGCCTTCTGCACCTTGGCGTGGATCAACTTGGAGGCCAGACCGATCCGGCGCAGCAGGTTCGAGAACACGCCCCGGCTCTGCGGGTGCATCCCCTGCTGCGAGGCGATGTAGCTCTCCAGCGTGTGAAAGTCCCTGAACTCGGATTCGGACATCGGCCCACGCTCCTTTCCGCCCGGAAGGACCGGCGGCCGGAGCATAGATCGAAGAGCGTCCCGAGGGGAGGGGGCGGAAGAGACGGCGCGCGCAGCCGTTGCCCGCGCGAGGCCGGGTTCAGGACGGCGGAAGCCGCCGGCGGCGCAGCCAGAGAACGGCCAGGCCGAGCGCCCCCAGCCAGATCGGCGTGCCGCTCGGCGCGCGGCCGGAGGTGCGGCACCCGCACCCGGAACCGCCGCCCGGCACCGGGACGACTCCCTCGTCGCCGGTGCCGTCGCCGTCGACCGTGGCATCGCCTACCGGCACGTCTTCCTCGGCGTCGGCGTCTGCGTCGGCGCCAGCGGCGTCTGCGTCAGCGGCGTCGGCGGGCGGCACGTCTTCTTCGGTGTCGGCGTCTGCGTCGGCGGCGTCGGCGGGTACGTCTTCTTCGGCGTCGGCGTCAGCGTCGGCGGCGTCGGCGGGTACGTCTTCCATGACGTCGGCGGGTACGTCTTCTTCGGCGTCGACGTCGGCGGGTACGTCTTCTTCGGCGTCGGCGTCAGCGGCGTCGACGTCGGCGGGTACGTCTTCTTCGGCGTCGACGTCGGCGTCAGCGGCGTCTGCGTCAGCGGCGTCGGCAGGCGGCACATCTTCCACGGCGTCGGCGTCGGCGCCGGTGTCGTCCACATCGGCATCGGCATCCGCATCCGCATCCCCACCGGCTGGTCGGTCGTCCGTCGGATCGTTCGGGTCGGTCTCGCCGGCGCCGATGGCGCCGTCGTGGTCGAGGTCCTCGAGGCCGTCGGGGAGGCCGCCGTGGTCGGTGTCCGGATCGAGCGGGTCGGTGGTGGTCGTCGGATCGGCGTCGCGGACGAAATGGCCGGCGGCGAGGTCGGTGGCCGGGCCGGCCACGGTCAGGCCGCTCTCCGTGCCGTCGAGGATGCCGTCGTCGTCGCTGTCGGGGTCGAGGGCATGGATCAGGCCGTCGCCGTCGGTGTCCTCGTCCCAGCGCGGCTCGAAGCCGTCCGGGAGGCCGTCGTCGTCGGAGTCGGCGTCGCGCGGATTCGTCCCGGCGGCGCGTTCGACGGCGGTCGTCAGACCGTCGAAGTCCGGGTCGCCGTCGAAGTCGTCGGACGGATCGAGCGGGTCGGTGCCGTCGCGGAGTTCCTGGCCGTCGTTGGTTCCGCCGCCGTCGGAGTCGGCGACGTTCGGGTTCGTCTCGCCCAGGTCGACCGCGCCGTCCAGGTCGAGGTCTTCGAGGCCGTCGGGGAGGCCGTCGTCGTCGGAGTCGGGGTCGCCGGGGTCGGTGGTGGTGGAGGGGTCGGCGTCGCCGCACAGGCCCGCCTCCAGGCCGTCTTCGAGGCCGTCGTCGTCGGAGTCGGGGTCGAGGGCGTCGATCGTCGTGTCGCCGTCGGTGTCTCCGTTCCACAGGGGTTCGGCGCCGTCTTCGAGGCAGTCGCCGTCGCTGTCCCGGTTCCGGTAGTCGGTGCCGGCGACGCGCTCCTCGGCGTCGAGCAGTCCGTCGCCGTCGCTGTCCGTGTCGCGGTAGTTGGGAAGCCCGTCGCCGTCCAGGTCGCCGGCGCCCTCGACGGCGTCGCCGTAGCCGTCGTTGTCGGAGTCGGTGTCGAGGGCATCGATCGTCGTGTCGCCGTCGGAGTCGCGCGGGGCGGCCGGGTCGCCGACCTCGGGTCCGTCGAGGATGCCGTCGTCGTCGGAATCGGGGTCGCGGGGGTCGGTGCCGAGCCGCGTCTCATCGGCGTCGGAGATGCCGTCGACGTCGGTGTCGATGCCGGTGCCGTAGCGCACGACCACCGGCAGGTCGGCGGCGAACTCGCGCGGCACCGCGTTGAACGTGGTCCGCGCGTGGAACAGGTCGGCGCGCGGCTCGGGCGGGGCGGTCAGGGTGAACCGGAAGCTGAAGCTGCCGCCCGCGTTCCAGCGGACGGCGGCGTCGGGATGGAGGAAGCTCAGGCGCCGGGCGCGGGCGTCCCAGAACCAGACCCAGCCCGCGGGCGGCGTGACGGCCGAGGGTTCGCCCCAGCCGTCGGGCAGTTCCACTTCGAGCACGTCGCCGGTCTCCTGGTCCGTCCGGGCGCCGGCGTTGGTGGCGGTGAGCGTGAAGGCGGTCGAGGCGCCGGGCGGAGTGGTCTCCGGGACGAGGGCGAAGACGACGTCGGGGCCCGTCGCGGCGACGACGGTCGCGTGCAGCGGCGCGCTCCGGCCCGTCACCGTCGCCCCGCCGGCATCGAGCGCCGCGGCGTCGGCGCCGTCGTTGAGCAGGAAGTCGCCCGCCGCGGTCGGCGAGGCGCGGACCGGGACTTCGATCGCGGCGGATTCGCCGGGCAGCAGCACGCCGACGTTCCAGGTCAGCCGCGCGGGGGCCGTCACCCCCCAGTCGGCCGTGCCGCGGCCGTGCGTGTCGAGCGGCCCGACGTAGGTGACGAGCGCCGGGAGGGAGTCCGTCACCGTGACGGACCGCAGCACGTCCGCGCCGTTGTTGCGGACCTCGAGCGTCAGCACGACGTCGTTCGCGCCGACGCGGATCGTCGAACGGTCGGAACGCTTGGCGAGTTCCAGCCGCGGCGCGGCCAGCACCGAGGTGCAGGCGCCGCCGGTGAACGAGATCGAACTGGTCCAGGCGTCGTGGTATCCGATCGAACTGCTCAGGATCCGGGCGTAGCCGTCGGCGGCGATGGCGACATCGATGTCGAACTCCGCCACCGGCGTCGAGAAGAACAACATCGGGTCGACGTCGCCGAGCGACAGGGTGAGGGTGCGCGAGCCGGCGTCCCAGGCGTACGAGCCGCCGGACACGTGGAGGACCACCGAGCCGGGAACCAGCGTGGCGACGGGGTCGAGCACGTCGGTCACGGTGGCGGAAAGCGCGATCGAACCGCCGCGGATCATCAGGCGCACCCGGTGCCGCTCCGTCCGCCCCGCCGTGAACCGCGGCGGGTCGAACTCGTGGGCGAACTGCGGCGAGACCGCCTCGTACAGCACCGCGTTGAGGATGATGCGCTGGTCGGACAGTCCGGCCCGGCGATGCCCGCCGGCGAAGAAGAACTTCCCGCCCTCGACCTGCCCCAGGAGGTAGCCGATGTCGTTGCTGAGCGGGTCGTAGAAAATGTTCTGCTTGGTGGGCCGGAAGTTGTTGCCCGTGGCGCTCCAGAGCTGGAAGGCGCCGCCGACGATCGGCACGTTGCCCATCGTCTGGGCGAACGGGTGGTCGGCCATGTCGGTGACGAGCGCGTAGTTCGCGGACCGCACCGTGCCCTCGGTGGCCACGTTCGGCGGGACGGTCAGCCAGTGCAGCGTGTCGTCCACCGTCGCCGACAGGCACTCGAAGATGCACGTCGTCCCGGCGCGCAGGAAGGCGTCGAACTGGGTCATCGCCGCCGATTCGGTGGCGTTCGGCGTCGTCCAGTCATAGTGGTCCTGCAGGAACACGTCGTAGCGCGGCCGCCGCCCGCACGGGTCGGCCGCGTCCCCCTCGAACAACCCTCCGCCCGCCACCGTTCCGGGCACCGTCGTCGAGCCCGGGGCCACCACCTCCACCGCCGGCAGCCGCGCCAGCACCACCTCGTCGTCGGCGATGCCCGCGTTGTTCGAGTACGAGATCCGCGGCATGAAGGTGAGGAAGCCGACGTTGAGGCGCGGGCCGGACGGCGACGACCGGATCTCGTGAATCAACGGATTCAGGCCGAAGATCGTGCGCAGGCTCGCCAACTGGTCCCACGCCTCGTTGTAGCCCGGCGTGAGCGGCTGCGGATCGCGGATCACGAACGGCCCGGCGCGGTACGACCGGCTCGCCACGACGCCGTCGGGACCCGACGTCGCGGGATTCGGAGCGTCGTCCGTCTCGGCCGTGAAGTCGTACGCCTCGTACGCCTTGTCCGCGGCGATCCACCAGTCGACCCGGACCCCCCGCGCCGCCAGATGCAGCGCCGCTCCGTAGGCGTGGAGCACCTGCGTCGCGGTCGCCCGGTCGTGGTCCACCACGAGCACCAGATCGCCGGGCCCGTAGGCCACGTCCGACACCTGGCCCCGCGCCGGGGCGGCCGCCGTCGACAGCACGCCCAACGCCAGCAACCACCCTCTGCCACCCCATCGCTCCCCGGTTTCTCGATGCATCGCGCGTCCACCTCCAGCAAACTATCTTACCCGGCCGCGACGTTCGCTTACAGGTGGATTCCGCCGGCCCGGCCGGCCGCCGGGGCGCCGCCACGGACCCATCTCGCCCGGCCGAAGGACTGCTCAAGAGAGGCGACGCTGCAGGTACAACGATGATAAGATTCCGCGCGCAGCAGGGAGGTGCACGATGCGCTCGATGCCGGCGGTTCTGGCGTTGGTCTGGCTGGCGGGTTGCGGGGACGACGGAGCGACCACCGACGACGGCGGATTCGACGAGGGCGAGGTCGAGGCGGGCGCGGACGCGGACGCGGACGCCGACGCCGATGTCGCAGCCGATGCGGATGCCGATACGGACGCGGATGGCGATGCGGACGCGGACCTCGACGTGGCGCCCGACGGCGAGGGCGATGCGCCCGAGGACGCCGCGCCGCCGGGGCTGGCGATCCTGCGGCCGGCGGAGGGCGACCTGGTGCTGGAGACGGCGGTCGTCGATTTCGACCCGGGCGCCCTGGCGGCCGACGCGCTCGAGGTGTGGGTCGACGGCGAGACCGACCCGCGCTGCGTGCGGGCGGATCCGCCGTGGCGCTGCCTCGTGCACCTCGACCCGCGGGCCCGCGGCACGGCGACGATCCGGGTGGTGGCGCGAGCGGCCGGGGCCGAGATCGACCGGGCGACGGTCGGCCTGGTGAAGGAACCCGAGTTCACCGAGGAGTGCGCGACCGATTCGCTGGCCTGCGTCCGGGACCTGGTCGCCGCCGGGACGGCGGCCGGCTGGGACGGCGTCGTCTACGAGAACATGGACGGCCTCCACGCGAACCTCGACACGAGCGGCTATCCCGGCGTGACGCGGATCGAGAACAGCGACGCGCTCTCGGGTCGCAACCCCGGCTCCCGTCCCCAGGACCTCGACACGGCCACCGTGCTGCTCGGGAACGCCTCGGTGGCGCAGACGAGCCCCTGCTGCTTCAGCGTGCCGCGGCGGTCGTTGTCGCTGTCGTCGATCTCCGATCGGTTCCGGGAGAACAAGCTGTGGTGGTATCCGGAACACCGCGACCACGGCTACGAGGACTACTACTGGTTCTCGACGGTGACCGTCGGCATCTCGCAGGGCAGTTCGGGCTCGGAGATCGATGAGTTGCGGAGCCTGATGCTCGCGCTGGGCGCGCTGCCGCCCGAGGCGCGCGCCGCCTTGCAGGAGGCCGGCCAGGTCTGGTCGGCGCTACAGTACGTCTCGCGACGCACGCGGATGGCGGGCGACGCCGCCTACCTCACCACGCAGGCTCATCCCAACGCCCTGGCCGACGGCGGCAACCTGGTCGCAATGATGCAGATGGCGCGCGCGTTCGCCGCCGACCGGCTGCCGCCCGCGGCCCGCCTCGAGGTGCTGGACGAGGACTTCGCGACGGGCGAGCGGCGGCTGACCACGCCGGAGTCGGTGGCGCGGGTCTGGACCGACACGACCGCGACCGAACACCGGCTGCGGGTGAGCGCGTCCCCGAGCGTCGATCTCACCGGGCGCCCGTTGACCTACCACTGGTTCGTGCTCCGGGCGGTGGACTGGATCGATGTCGTCCCGGAGGACGCCGACGGTTCCGTGGTGGCGTTGACGATCCGCCGCCACCCAGAGGAAACGCTCGAGCTGAACGGCCAGCCCCGCCGGACCAGCCTGGGCGTCGTGGCGTTGTTCGTCCACAACGGTCTCTACTTCTCCCCGCCGGCGTTCGTGACCTCGTTCACCGCCGACCCGTACCGCCTCGCCCCCAACGAGAACAACCTCGACTGACGCGGCCGGCGCCGGCAGGTCGCTCGGTCGCCCGCCCGGGGGCTTGGCCGAACGGTCCGCCCGGCGTATAACCGGCCGGACGGTCCGAGGAAGCCTGCGGCGGGCGCCGAGACGGGCGGCAAGCTGCGGGCGGCCCCGGGGGCGAGGACCGGCAGCGACGCGAAAGGGAGTGCATGCGGAGCGTTCGTTGTCCGCAGTGCGGCGCCGATCTGAAGCCCCCCGCTTCGGTCGGCCCGGCGGTCGAGACCTGCGCCTACTGTCGGACGGTCGTGGTCCACGGCGTCACGGTTCGGGTGGCCGGCCGGGCCGTCGGCGACGAGGCGGGCCGGCTGACACCGGAGACCTGGACCCGGGCCTTGACCTGCCGGCTCTGCGGCGCTCCGCTGCCTGACGCCGCGACGCGCGCAGACCCGCAGAACGTGCGCTGCGCGTACTGCGGGCACCGGGCCCGCCTGGCCCCGGGGATCCTGGCCGTGCTGCGGGTCGCGCTCACCCGGCCCCGCGCCCTCCCACCTCGGCTCCGGCGAAGCCTGCTGCTCTGGGCCGCCGTCTGGGCCGTCGGCCTGTTCGCCGTCCTGCCGTTGGCCATCTGGCGCGTCGACCGTTCGGAACGGCTGGCCGTCGCGGTGGAGGCCCGACCGGAACCGGCGCTGGTGCGGCAGTCGTTCGAGATGCCGCGGCACACGGACGGCGAGGTCCAACTGGTCTACGGTCTCGCCGAGGAGACCGACGTGCCCGTCTGCGTCGCGGTCCGCCTGCAGCGGGGAGACCGCGGGTACCGGGATGTCCGGGTCCTGCGCGCCGACCACCGGCAGCGCCTCGAACGCCTGCACGCCGTCGCCCCCGGGGCCTACGAGGTCCTGGTGCGGGCGACCGCCCGCGAGCCGGCGACGGTCCGGGTGGAGTTGCACGCTTCCGGCGCCTTGAGCCTGGGCTGGATCCTCGCCACGCTCCTCCTCCTGTACCTGGGGATGATGCTGGAACTGACTCGTGCCGCGTTCGACCGGCCCGCCGGTGTTCGGCGGTGGATCGGTCGAGGGCTCGCTGCGGCGTGGCTCGGAGTGCTGCTCGTCATCGCCGCGACCCGCTGGGACCCGCTGGGCGGGGATCCCCATCTCCGCCCGCTCGGACCGCTGACCGACTGCGCCGCGGCGCCGGCGGAGACGACGGGGGAGGGATGACGTTGCGGCGGGCGCCCACGAGTCGGGACGTCGCGGAAGCGGCGGCACGGCAGCGGCGCGTCGTGGAGGAAGTCCTGTCCCGCGGCGTCGCCCGGTACGGGTGCCCCTGCGAATGGGACCGTTTCGTGCAGTGGGTCGGCAAGGAGCATCCCGAACGTTCGATGGACGACTGGCAGAACCTGCTGGTGCGCGCGGCGGCGGGCCTGCCGACGTTCCGCATCGGTCCCCCCGCCCGGCCGGAGTGGTGGCTGCAGGACGAGTGGCTCTGCGTCCGGTGCGGGGCGCGCTGGAAGCACTACTCCGAGGAATGGCGGATGATGGCGTACCGGGAGCGGCTGGTTCGCGAGGGGCGACCGGCGCCGGCAGGTCGGATGGAAGCGCCGGCCGTTCCCGGACAGGCGCTGAGCCCGGAGGCCTGGGCGGAGTTCATGCTGGGCGAGCCGTCCGGAACCTGATCTCCTGCCTTCCGAGAGGCGTCGAGGGTCAGCGCGTCGCGGAGCGGGCCAGCAGATCCTCGATCGGCGCCAGGTGCGTGGTGAGGCCCGCGATGACGGCCGAGGTGTCGGTGCCGAAGCGACGGCCGAAGAGGGTGATGTCGAGCACCAGGTTGGAGACCGCGGTCTCGACCAGCGCGGGGTCCTCGGAGACCAGCGCCTGGTTGTCCTCGGAGTCGGTCGCGCCGCCGAGCAGCGCGCGGCGGCGATCGGCGAGCAGCACGATCCGGTGGGGCCAGTGGCGCTCCAGTTCGGCCTCGGGGATCCCGTAGCTCAGCGCGCGTCCCAGGCCGTCCGGCAGCGGCGTGAACGAGAAGAGGACGATGCCGCGACCGGCGGCGGCGGCGCGCCGGAACGGTTCGGCCAGGGCGTCGGCCTCCCGGCGCCACAGCGAGGCGTGCACCGTCTCGCGGCTGCCGGCGATCAGCGACCGCGCCTGGTCCAGCAGCGCGGCATAGCCGGTCACGGTCCAGGTGCGGCTGTCGGCGGCGGGCCGGGAGAGCTTTGCGAAGCCGGCGCGCAACTCCTCGAGTTCCTCGTGGAAGCGCGACTCGAGCTGCGCGAGCAGGCGTTCCGGGTCCAGCGGGCGGTAGCGCACCGGCCGGCCGTGGACGGCGTTGGCCAGGCCGCGGCTCTCGAGCCGGCTCAGCGTGTTGTAGATCGCGGAGCGCGGCACGCCGGAGCCGGCGGCCAGCTCGTAGCCCGTCGCCGGATGACGCTTCAGCAGGGCGAGGTAGATCCGGGCGTCGCTCGACGTGAAACCCAGCCGCTGCATCGCGGCGACGATGCGCTCCTCCAGGGCGGCCTTGCGCGGCATCGCCCGTTCCTAGCGGCAGGCGTCGCGGGAGTCGAACACCCCGGAGGCCGCGTCGGCCCACTGGATGTTCCCGTACGGGATGTACTCGCGGCTCGCCGGCCGCGAGAACGCATCGTCCCAACGGTAGTTCGCGCCGTGACGGCTCTGCCACAGGCGCACGACCTCGCCCGAGGGCCGGCGCACGTCGAGGAAGAACGCGAACTCCTCGACCGTCCGGTCGCAGGTGTACGGCCCCTGGCCGCCGACCTCGTAGGCGAAGCCGACCCGCCAGAGCCCCTCGCCCTCGCGGACGCCGAGCGAGAAACGCTGGCCGGTCTCGCCGGTGGCGTCATCGCGGAACCGCGTGTACATCCCCGCCTGGAGCGTCTCGCCGTCCTGGGGGCCGACCCGCAGGTAGCCGAGCAGCCAGCGGTACGGGATGCCGTAGTGCCCGACGTATCCGTCGCCGAACCCCTCGAGGTGGAACTCGCAGAACTCGGCATCGTACTGGGCCGCCAGATCATAGGCCAGACACGCCGGCTGGTTGTGCACCATCCGGCCGTCCTCGGTGTGGATCCCCGTCTCGCGCTCCACATCCACGCAGCGCGGGTGATCCGGGGCAGGCCAGACCTCGAAGTGATAGTTCGCCCCTTCGTTGGAATCCCAGGTCACGCAGCTCGAACCCGCCCCCGAATAGTTCCGGAACCAGATCTCGACCTCCCAGGCGTCGTCCGGGATCCGCACGACCAACGGCAGGTCGGATGCCTCGTTGGTCGGCCTGCCGTACTCGGAGACGAACTGCCGCACGCTGCCGGTGACAAGCTGCCCGCCCGGCAGGAATTTCACGTTCGCCTCGATGTCCCAGGCCGGATACCCGTTGTGCGTGCCGCGACAGCCGGGCAGTCGGTCGATGTCGTAGTGCAGCTCGAGATACCCCCCCTGACGGAGCGCACCGTAGGAGGTCTCGCCCCACCCCTCGTCGAACCACAACGTGCCGACCTCCGGCCGGCACGCGCTGCCGTCGAACGTCGCGAATCCGTTCGACGCCTCCAGCCGCGCGTTCTCGAAGTCGCCGGGGCGCGCGTTGTGGTCGAACAGACGTCCGCCCTCCGGCGTCCGCACGAACGCCACCAGCTCGACGACCTGCTCCTCCCCCCCGGGCGTCGCCGGCCCGAACAGGTGCTCGTGAATCGCGAACGCGTAGCGACGGTATCCGGGCGTCGCCCCGACGTCCCCGGTCGCGCGAACCTCCCACCAGTCCGGATCCGACACCAGGTGGTACAACACGTGGACCGTCGCCGCCGGGTCGACCGACTCGGCCACCTCGACCGACCCCCGCCACACGTAGAGGCACTCGCCCGACCCGCACTCGGTCTCGTCGCCGGTGTCCCCGGAGTTGCGGACCACCGAACGGAGCACGACTCGACAATCGTGGTCGGCGACGTCGAGACCGTCGGCGGTGCCGAGCGCCGGGGCGGCGGCGGCGACCGCCTCCGTCGCGCCGTCCTCGGCCACGCAGCCCGTGCCGAACAGCAGGGCCGCCACAGGAAGAACCCGGGAGAAGCTGCGTCGCGTCATGACCGACCTCCGTCGTGCCGGTGGGACTAGTAACTCATTCGTGAGTTACGCACAAGCGAATTCGTCCACGACGAGGCAATGGCCTGGATTGCTTTGTTGTTTCAGCGCGTTGGCGTGCGGCGTCGCAACCGGATTCCGCGGCGCGGACGTGCGCGAGCGGCGTGCCGCGTGCGGGCCGTCCGCGTGCGGGCCGTCGCGGAGGGCGTGTCTCCGACGGGATGCGGCTCGGGGTTCGGCTACGTCGCGGGGTCGAGCGGTTCGTCGCACAGGACGACGATCATCCGGCGCGGGCCGTGCGCCG